>JBFXBK010000021.1:0-46730 GCA_050183255.1 Polyangiaceae bacterium
GTATCCACCCGATGAGGTCGCGGGTGTCGTCGTCAAGGAGCCGGAGCCCCGCGACGAAGAGTCCTTTCGCTCGCTCATTGCCAGCTGGCAACGCTTCCGCTCCGCGACCTTCGTGTGTCACCTACGCGGCACGACGAAGCGCGTAAACCAAGCGGACGCGCAGCCCTTTTCGCGCACCTACGCCGGACGCGACTGGCTATTCGCCCACCAGGGCACGCTGAACCAGGGCGAGCTACGCTCGCTCTCGCTGGGTTTCCGCCCGGTATTCGAGCCCGTTGGTTTGAGTGACTCCGAGCGCGCGTTCTGCTGGTTGCTCACACAGATCCGAGCCCAAGGCTGCCGCACCATCGGCGATCTCGACCTGCTCGAAGTGCGACGCTGGCTGCGTGATCTGAACGAGCTTGGTAGCGCGAACTTTCTGCTGTCGGACGGCATGGATCTCTTGGCCTACGCCGACGTGAAGGGCTTCAAGAACCCGCACTACGCGCGCATCCTGCCGCCACATGAAGACATCGAGCTCTCGAATCACGTCCTGGATCTAGACATCGACAACCCCCTCGACTCCTCGCGCACGTTGACCGTGGTCGCCACGCGACCATTGTCAGACAAAGGCTGGAAACAGGTACCGAAGGGCGAGCTGATCGTCGTACGGCGCGGTGTGGTGCTGTTCGAGAGTTCGCAGTTCCCCGAGGAACAAGCAACGGCGCAGCACATCGGGCCAAGCCGCGGCTTCGGTCCCATGCAGCAGCCCCCGCCTGGGCCGCGCGGTGCTGCGGGCGGCGCACCCCAGCTGGCTCAAACCCGACTAGCCGAGAGTGAGAGCGGCGAGCAGGCGAGCGATCGCGACGCGAGCGGGCTGCACCGTGTCAGTGGCACCGAGGAGCCAACCGAGGTCGCGCCGCGCTCACCGCCTGCATCCGTGCCCGCTCCGCGGCCCGAATGGGTCACGATGCGAGTGCGTCATCTCACCGCCTACAGCTACGAAGAGCCAGTGGAGCTGAGCTCTCACGTGCTCCGGCTGAGCCCGGTGCAAGACGCGGAGCAGCGAGTCATCGAGCATCGGCTCGAGGTAGAACCGACGACGCCCGGCAGTGACTTCGAGGACGTGTTCGGCAACCGCTCGAGGCGTATGCGCCTCGAGAAACCCTACACCAAGCTCAGCGTGCTGAGTGAGTCGATCATTCAGGTGAAGCAGCCGCCAGTGCTGCACTCGCCGCAGCGCCGCATGACCATTCCGCTCGTGTGGATGCCGTGGCAGCGCCAGATGATGCTGCCGTACTTGCTGCCGATGGAGCTACCCGAGACGCAGCTCAGAGAGCTCTCCGAGTTCGCGATGAGCTTCGCGGAGCGGCAAGATTTCGACCTGGTGGAGACGTTGGTCGACATGAACCAGACGATCTACCGCGACTTCGCCTACGTGCCCGGTTCGACCAGCATCGAGACCACGCCGTTCGACGTCTACACCAAGCGCCGCGGGGTGTGTCAGGACTTCGCGAACCTGTTCATCTGCCTCGCGCGGCTCCTGAACATTGCCGCGCGGTACCGGGTTGGCTACATCTACACCGGCGCCGACTACGCCAATCAGGTCCAATCGGAGGCGTCCCATGCTTGGGTTGAGCTGTACCTGCCCTGGACTGGCTGGCGCGGATTCGACCCGACGAACGGTATCCTGGCTGGCACGGACCACATCCGCGTCGCCTGCGGGCGTAACTACCGCGACGCGACGCCCACCTCGGGCACCCTCTACAAGGGCGGCGGCGGGGAACGGCTCAAGGTGTCGGTGCGCGTCGAGCCCATCGACTGGCCCGAGTGATCGAAAACGCCCGGACCCGCTGACAGTTGGTTGTTTGGTGACGGAACACCAAACAATCGGTTTCACGGGGAAACGCCGCGTGCCCTCGGTGACACCGCGTGTCGAACGCTCGCGGTGTGACGAAACAAGTTGAGACATGCGCTGACTGCAAGCACCCTGGGGATTTTCCAGCGCTTCTGGCAGGCTTCCGCTAGCAGCGTTCTCGTACGCAAATCGCGGGCAGGTTTGCTTGTGCAGTGACAAAGGGGCTCGTCATAGTGGCCGAATGCAGCGTCCCCCTCGCGTCACGCAGCTCTGGAACTGGCTCCCGGCATTCCGCGCCGTAGCTGAAACCCAGCACCTGCCCAGCGCGAGCAAAGACGCGCACCTGAGCCCCTCGGCGCTCTCACGCTCGGTAAAACAGCTGGAGGACGAGCTGGGCGTGGAGCTGTTCAAGCGCGTCGGGCGCACCCTGGTCTTGAGCCCAGCGGGGGAAGACCTGCTGCGCGCCGTAAGGGAGGCGATGCAGCGCGTGGAGGAAGGCGTGCGCCTGGCGACCGACGACTGCTTCTCAGGCACCCTGAAGCTCTCAGCGCCGAGCCCCTTGATGGCGACATTCGTACTCCCAGCCCTCGCGAAGGTGCGCGAACAGCACCCGCGGCTCGTGCCCGATTTGATCGAGCTCTCCAACGAGGCGACGCGAGAGGCGCTCTTGAACGGCGGCCTGGACCTGGCGATCGTGGACGCGACTGAGCAAGCGCCAGGCCTCCACGTCACTTGCCTCGGCGTGATCACGCGCGGGGTGTACTGCGGCGAGGGACACCCGCTGTATCGCGATCCAGAGCCAACCTTGGACAAGCTGCTGGACCACGGCTTCGTGGCGCCAAGCAATCCGCGTGAAGAGTACTGGCCGCGGCAGTATCAGCGCCAGATCGCCATGCGCACCCAGCGCGTAGACCTTGCCCTGCGGATCTGCGCCGAGGGGGAGCTACTCAGCTTGCTGCCAGATCTCGTCGCTCAAGTGTACTCTGGGCCGGGTAGCTTGCACCGCATCCCATTGGAGCTGTGTGAGCCGACTTCGCTCTATGCGGTGCAGCGCGCGTCAGCGAGCGATCTAGCGCGCCAGCGTGTGCGGAGTGAGCCCCCGGCGAGCAGCAGCCGGCCAAGCGTCCCTCGCCCCGCCCCGCGGAAGCACGACTCTGAGCCGGAGATCGGCGCGGTGAGCGTGGTACTCGCCGCCATTCGTCAGGAATTCGCTCGAGCGGCCCGGCGCTCGAACCCCTACATCAACTTGACGAGCCATCAGCAGGGGTTCGAACGTCTAGGCAACTGAGACCACTGGGTCAGGGCTCGTAGTAGGTGACCTTCAAGTTGAAGTTCGAGGCGGCATAGCCGTAGACCAGGATCCCGGCTTGGCTCACCCCAGGGGGAACTGTCAGGTCGCACACCTCCGCCGAGCCATCGAGGTAGGGCCGACACACGTACTGCGTGAGCGTCGGCGACGCATCCCAGCGCACGTACAGATCGGCGTCTCCGCTGCCAGAGAGCTCGACCAGGAAGCGCGTGCCCGACGCGACGGGCAAGAGCTGGTAGCTCTGAGACTGACCTTGCCCCACGGAACCCGACGCTTGACCGACGGTGGGCGACGAAGCGCCGCCGCCGCTGCCACCCGAACCGCCGCTGCCACCCGAGCCACTGCCACCTGAACCACCGCTGCCCCCCGAGCCGCCGGAACCGCTCCCGGAACTGCCAGTCCAGGCGACGTTCAGGTTGTACGTCGCTGCTCGATAGCCGCGCACCATGACGTACGCCTGGCTCGCGCCGCTCGGAACGTCCAGCGAGCAGCTCTCGTTCGAGCCGTTCAAGTACGGGCGACAGTCGTAGGCGGTCGTCGTGGGCTGGCCGCCAAACCGCACGTACAAGTCAGCGTCCCCGGTGCCGGTGATGTTCGCATCGAAGCGCGTCCCCGGAGCCACCGCGTAGGGCCCGTACACATCGCTGGCGTTCTGCGCGACGTTCCCGCTGTGTGAGTCGGTCTGGTTGCTGCCTCCGCTGGGCGGCGGAGTCGAGCCACCGGGCGCACCGTACAGCGCCGCGGCACCCTGGGCGTCGTAGTTCGTGATCGCGAAGCCGGTGTTCACACCGTTGCACTGCGGGTAATGCATCACGCTCTGACGATCGTAGGGCGTCAGCTCGCGCCAGTTGTTGTCCTCGAAGCACGCTCCGGACTCTGGGCGCGTGTGCTCGTGGCGAAAGCCCAGCGTATGTCCCAGCTCGTGGCGCAGCACACCCGCAGCGCTCACGCCGGAGCTCCAGGTGCTGCTGTCGATCAGCACGTTCCGCGAGGATCGGCTCTGACCGGGGAAGAACGCGCGCGCGAGGTAGCCCTGTCCGCTCACGGGGCTCACGTCGAACACCACGTTCCCATTGCTGCTGTTGCAGCTCGCGTCTTGGGCCGAGACGTAAATGAAGTCGACGTCCGCGACGGCTTCCCAAGCGCCGGTGGCTTGCTGCATGGCGCTCACCACCTGGCTCTTCCTGGAGCCAAAGTTGTTGCTGACGCAGTAGGTGATGTTCTTCTTCTGGGTCGAGTTCCACTTGGCGTCCGTCGAGCCATTGCGCTGCACGATCAGCCGTTCGCCGGAGGCGACGTAGTCCCGCCAGAACTCATAGAGCTGCTTCTCGTTCTCGATCGGCGTGTCGCCGTTGACGATGTAGACGCCTCCCTCGAAGTCCTCGTGGTAGGTGCTGGCGAGGAACTCCTCGAAGCTCACGCCCGCGTTGGTGTCGCCGAGTGCCTCGGGCTGCTCGTAGTCTGGATGGGCCGAGCAAGCAGCAAGCAGCAAGCACGCAGTCAACGCTCCACGCTGAGTGAACCAGTGAACGGGGTTGGGGTTTCGAAACCTCACGGTGAGATACCTTTCTCTACGAGCGAGCGCTCGTGGCGCCTTGCACGCGCCTGGTTGTCGACCGCGCTCGAAGCTGCGATCGGGGGACGAACGAACCAGCGCACAGCGTTGTGCGCACGCAACCCTCCCAGCCGCGTCCGCCTGTGACGCGCTGCCCCATCGACCTTGCTGTTGTTCCGCGCGAAAACGCTTGTTTGGTGGGCTTGTGGCTCCCTGGGGAAGAGGTGTTGCTTTGGGCAAAGCAGCGCCTGGGCCCAGGGCGTCTTGGACCTGTTCTGGTCTGCGCGGAAAGTTCTTCGCGTCTGGGATCGCGAACGAACAGCCAGTGGGCTGAGCCGCGTGTGAGCCACGCGGCTACTCGGTGCGGCCTCGGTCGGGGGACGAACGCGGCCGGAAGTTTCGCGTAGTGGATAGCTACCGAGGACCGCGTTCTAGGTCCATCGCGAAAAGCGCAACGTGGAGCGAGCGCAGGCGCAACGAAGCAGCTTTGTGCGGCGTTTTATGCCCATTCACTGGGGGAGAGGAGCACCTACACCACCCCACAAAAAATCCGCGCGGCAATGTCCAGCGGAAGCCGGGTCAGTGCACTCGGGCTGCGCTAGCCAGCAAGCCATCCACGTCGAGGCAGCGTTCGAGTTCATTCGCGATCGCGTCGAGCGCCTGCTCGACCTGCGACTCGTAGGCGAAGCCACCGCCCGCCGCGCCTAATTCCTCGAGGAATCGCGTTCTGAAAGCGTCGCTCGCGAACAGGCCATGCACGTAGCAGCCGCTCACCTGACCGCTTGAGGAACGCGCCCCATCCAGGTGCTCAGCACCAGCTCCTTCGCTGCGTAGGCAGAGGAGCGGCGCATCCGCAGCGGGTCCAGTGGTGTGCCCCACGTGCATCTCGTAGCCGCTGATGGGTTCCCTAGTTGGCAAGTGGGTGCCAACGACTGCGCGCAGCGTCTTGTCGGGGAGCAGCTCGGTCGAGACGTCGAGCCAGCCCAGACCTTCGGCGCGACGAGGTGCGCCTTCGATTCCCAGAGGATCAGCCAGCGTTCGCCCGAGCAGCTGATAGCCACCACAAATCCCCAGCACGTCGCCGCCCCGCCTGACGTGCGCGTCGAGATCGACGTGCCAGCCTTGAGCTCTGAGGAAGTCGAGATCCGCCAACGTCGCCTTGGTGCCAGGCAAGATCACGAGCCGCGCGTCGCCTGGCAGCGCCTGCCCCGGCGGCACCATGACCAAGTCCACTGAGGGCTCCTGCGCCAACGGATCGAAGTCATCGAAGTTCGCGATCCGACTCAACATCGGCACGGCGATCTTCAAGCCCTGACCCCGCGCCTGCATGCGCTCCAGGGCTACGGCGTCCTCCGCCGGGAGGCGCGCCGCCATGGACAGCCACGGCACCACACCAAAGCTCGGCCAACGCGTGCGCGCTTCAATCGCCCGCAGCCCCCCATCAAAGAGGCTAATATCCCCGCGGAATTTATTGATGATGAAGCCCACCACCAACTCCCGCTCCTCGGCCGGCAGGAGCTGGTGCGTGCCGACGAGCGCTGCGATCACCCCACCCCGGTCGATGTCACCGATCAGCGCGACCGGCACCCGCAGTGGGAGCGCAAAGCCCATATTCGCGATGTCGCCCGCTCGTAGGTTGATCTCGGCTGGAGAGCCGGCACCCTCCACCAACACCAGGTCGTGGGCGCCACACAGGCGCTCGAAGGACTCCAGCACGGCGCCGAGCAAGCGCGACTTCATGCCCTGGTAGCCCGAAGCCGCGGCGTTGCCGATCACCTTGCCCTGCACCACCACTTGCGCCCCCACGTCGGACTGCGGCTTGAGCAGTACCGGGTTCATGTCGACGTGCGGCTCGACCCGCGCAGCGCGCGCTTGCAGCGCCTGAGCGCGGCCGATCTCGCCGCCTCCAGGGCACACCGCAGCGTTGTTCGACATGTTCTGGGGCTTGAAGGGCGCGACGCGCAGGCCGCGATTGCTTGCCGCGCGGCACAGCCCGGCGACGAGCAGCGACTTGCCCACGTCAGAGCCGGTGCCCTGGAACATCAGCGCACGAGCCATGAGCTCACTCCGCGCTGGTCGACTCGACTGAAGCAGATCCCGCGTAGGGCGTCGCGTGGGCTTGAACGAAGGCTTGCAGGTCGTCCAGCGCCCGCTCCGCCATCGCCAGGTAGCGATCGCGCTTCTTCAGGCGCTTCCCCTTGGCGTCCCGCCCCTCGAACGCAGCGAAGTGGCTGAACGTGATATTCGAGGGCTGGTAGTCCTCGGGGTTACGCCGGAGCTGCGTCAGGAGCCCGGCATGAGCCGTGGTCTCCGGAGGCAGCGTGGGCTCACGCCCCTGCAAGCGCTCCGCGATGAAATGCGCCGCGAGCCAGCCTCCGGCGGCGCTCTCCACGTAACCCTCGGTACCGCTGATCTGACCGGCGAAGTAGATCCCAGGGTGCCCGTTCAGCTGCATTGTTTCATCGAGGAAACGCGGTGCGCAGATGAAGGTGTTGCGGTGCACCGCACCAAAGCGCTGAAACTCCGCCTGCTCGAGCCCGGGGATCATGCGAAACACGCGCTCTTGCTCGGGCCACGCCATGCGCGACTGGAAGCCGACGAGGTTGTAGGCGGTGCCGGCCTCGTCCTCCTTGCGCAGCTGCACCACGGCGTAGGGCCAGCGCCCGGTGCGCGGATCGGTCAGGCCAGCGGGCTTCATCGGCCCAAAGGCGAGCGTCTTGATGCCGCGCTCTGCCATCACCTCGACGGGCAAGCAGCCCTCGAAGTAGCGCACCTTCTCGAACTGCTTCGGCTCAACCTTCCGCGCGGCAACAATCTCAGCCACGAAGGCCTCGTATTGCTGCTTGTTGAACGGACAGTTGACGTAAGCTTTCTGGTCAGCCTCGGTCTCGCCCTTGTCCCAGCGCGACGCGATGAAGACCTTGTCCCAGTCGATGGTGTCCGCGCTGATGATGGGCGCGATCGCGTCGTAGTAGGCGAGGCTCCCCTCACCGAGCAGCGCCTCCAGGGAGCTCGCGAGCGCGTCACTCGTCAGCGGCCCGGTGGCGATGATCAGCGGCCGCTCTTCGGGCAGCCCGGCGACCTCCCCGTGGACGATCTCGATCCTGGGTTCAGCCTGCAGTCGACGCGTCATTTCCGCGGAGAATCGCTCACGATCGACGGCCAGCGCGCCTCCGGCAGGCACCTTGGAGAGCTCTGCTGCCTGCATCACTTCGGAGCCAAGGCGCCGCATCTCCTCTTTGAGCAGCCCGACGGCGTTCGTCAGGTGCGCACCACGAAAGGAGTTCGAGCACACCAGCTCGCACAAGGAGTCGCTGCTCTGCGCCGGGGTCCGCTTTTGCGGCTTCTGCTCGAGCAAGCGCACCGTGAAGCCGCGCCGAGCGAGCTGTAGCGCGGCCTCCGAACCAGCCAATCCAGCGCCGATGATCGTGACGTCTGCCATGTTTCCGGCTGGCTATCGCACTCGACGCGGGCGGTCGCAAGTCGGCGCGCGAGATCGCGATCAAGCCAGGCGAAAGCGACCGCGGCGGTCGCGTTCGATGCGGCCTTCTAGGGTGAGCTGCACCAACGCGCGCTCGACGACATCCCGTGACCACGCCAGCGCCTCGACCAACTCGCTGCCGCTGCGCGGACCGCCTTCGAGCGCCGTGAGTAGCCGCGCTGGGTTCTGAAGCGGGACATCGCGCCCCAGCGGGCGCACGCTGGACTCGAAGGGCGCCTCCCCCCCAAACACGGCGGCGTGAGCCCATGCCTTGGACGAGTCCTCGCTCGACTCTCCAGTTCTTGGGGGTGAGGGAGCGACGTCGGGCAGCTCGAAATCCCAGAGGCTCTCGAAGTCGAGCTGCGACGCGGCGGCACTGGGCAAGCCATAGAGCCGCTGGGCCGCCAGGCACCCAAGCACGTCCCGCGCATCGAAGAGCGGCGTGACCCCACCCAGGCGGTACTCAGCAGCGAAGCCCCCGCGCTTGGTGTCCCAGGGCGACGCTGGGGGCCAAAACACGGGGCGCCCCAGCTTGCGTGCGCGCGCCGTGGTGTTGCGCGTGCCACTGCGCACCGTCGACTCGATGGCGACGACGACATGCGCGAGCGCTGCCAGCAACGAATTGCGCCGAAAGAAGGCCCATTGCTCAGCGGCGTTTCCGTCGGGAACTACGCTTAGGTAAGCACCTCCGCCTCGCAGCACACGCTTGAAGAGCGCCGCGTGTGCCTCAGGGTAAGGGCGCTCGAGGCTCGCGGGAGCGACCACCAGGGTCGATCCGGATGCTTCCAGAGTCGCCTCGTGGGCCGTCTGATCGATACCCACGGCACCGCCGCTCAGGATGGTGACTCCACGGCGCGCCAGATCACGCACCAACCGCTGCGCGAACTCCTTGCCCTGCGCCGTGGGCTTGCGGGTACCGACGACAGCAACCATGGGTCCACTCGGCAACTCTCCCCGCAACCACAAACGCTCTGGCGGATCCTCGAGGTCGCGGAGGCGGGGCGGCAGCGAGGCGCCCTCGAGCACACGGGAGGGCGATGCAGACAGACGACGCGTCACCGCCCGCTGTCGGCATGAGCAGCGGGCGGTTGCGTGCTTTGTCAGCAGCGTGGTGGAGCGCAGCTACTTCATGAAGACTTGCGCTGCCACGGGGCCGGCGCCCCGCGTTGCCTTGAGGATCACCTTTCCGGGGATCCCGCTGGGCAGCACGTTCTTCACGCAGGGCGTGATCGCGGCTTCAGGGCCGCCGGTGCTGTCCACGGCAAACGTGGGGTTGATGGGCAGCGGCAGGTTCGGGATCGGCTCGAGCTTGATCTCGATGTCGAGCTCGGTGATGCCCGCTCCGCCCTGGGCGATGACCGAGTAACACTTCCCGCCAGCGACCATCAGCGGAACTTCGTACGTCTGCCCTTCGGCCAGCACCGCGCCAAACGGCTGATCGACCGCCTTCATGGGGTACGGCGCCTGCTTGGTGACGCGCTTCTTGATCGATTTGCCGAGGTCCTCGAGGGTCAGCGGATCGAGCGCCACGGGCTCCGGCGGCGCCGTGGGCACCGCACTCGGAGTTGCGCTGGCCGTTGGCACGGTGTTGGTAGGCGGCGCGGTCGCCGTCTGGGTGGCCGTCGCGCTGGGGTTCGGCGGCGGGTACTCCACCTCCTCCTTCTTGCGACAACCCACGACCACGAGTGCTCCGATGCCTAGCCAAGCGCCAAGGCTCAGCAGTTGCTTTGCCCCGCGGAAGCGGGTGCTCTGGGACTCTGAGTGCTGCATGTTTCTTCGCGCCTCGCTCACTTGGAGTAGGCTTGAGCTCCGACCATGCCCTGACCCTTGATCACGTGCATGTCCACGGTGACGGGCATGGCGATGGGGCTCGGGCTCCGCAGACACTGCTCGTTGGGTCCAACGACGGGTTGGTTGCCCGCACCCGGCGCGCTCTGGGCGAGCACCTGCGCCGGCAGCGGCGGCGCCGTGGTGATGTTGATCTGGTAGTCGAACACGCCGAGGCCACCGAAGCCGATGAACGTGTAACACTTGCCGGGCATGAGCGTGAACGTCGCTTGGGCGTGTCCGTCCTGCTGGAGCTTCGCGCTCATCAACTCGCCGTCCGCGCGGGCGCCCTTCGCAGAGGTACCAGCGTTCATCTGAATGCCGCTCTGCACCGGGCCGAGCTCACCACCGGTGACCGCGCCGAGGGTCGCTTGGCCGCCAGCCAGCGCTCCCGACAAGATGCCTTGAAGGGCGTTGGGGTCGCTGAAGATCGCGCCGAGGGGGTTCGCTTGCTGCGGCGCGGCGCTCGCAGTGGGCTGCGCCGTGGGCTGCCCGTACGGCTGCTGCCCGTAAGGCTGCTGCTGCTGGTAGCCCATCTGCGGGTCTTTCTCTTCTTCCTTCTTGCGGCATCCAACCTGAATCAGAGAAACCGCAACCGCTGCCATCAAGAATTTCGTTGTCCGACGCATGGTCCATTGCCTCCCCCCGAAGCGCGGATCCGGGCGTTCTGGACGCAACCGACTCCACTGGGGCTTTAGAAACCGAGAACGTACGCGAGCTTACAAGAGCGAATGGGGATTGTGTCCCCTCTTCAGACGAGACCCGGAGTGTTTTGAGTCAGTTGGCGATGGGCGCGGACGCGAGTCTCGGTCGGGTGCACCAATGTGGGACAACGTGCTACAGGGGCCAGGTGGTTGCCCCCTCCCCCAAGGTCCTCGTCGCGACCCACGGCCACTGCTTCGACGGCCTGGCGAGCGCCGCTTTGTTCACGCACCTGCTGAGCACCATCGAGGGCGGGAAGTTGCGCTTCAACTACCTGGCGTGCGGCTATGGCCACGGCCAGCGGCGGCCAGACGGCGCGCTCCGCGCCGCGGACATCAGCGCAATCCTCGACTACCGCTACAGCGCGTCCCCTCACCTGACGTGGTTCTTCGATCACCACCCCACGGCCTTCGAGTCCGCTGCCGCACGGCAAGACTACGAGCGCCGCGCGGTAGTCGAAGCCGAGCGCATGCACTACGATCCCCAAGCCGGCTCTTGCTCGCGCCTGATCGCCGACACGGCCAGCAAGCGCTTCGGCCTCGACTTGAGCCACCTCCGGCCGCTGATTGACTGGGCTGATCGTGTCGACACCGCGAGCTTCGAGTCCGCCGAGCAAGCGGTGGACAGGGAGAGCCCCGTGATGCAGCTGGTGAGCGTGATCGAACACTACGGCGACGACCGCATGCTGAAGCGCCTCGTCCCACGGCTGCTCAACGAAGATCTCGTAGACGTGGCAAAGAGCGCGGACATCCAGCGCCTCTACGCACCCATTGCCTCCCGGCAACAAGACTTTCAGGCTCGGGTGAAGCACCGCGCGGAGCGTCGAGGGCGAGTCGTCTTGGTGGACTTGACGGACAAGCCACTCGAGGTGATTGGCAAGTTCGTGACTTACGCGCTGTATCCCGACTCCACCTATTCGGTGGTCGTCGGCCTACTCAAGACGGGAGTGAAGATCTCCGTCGGCTACAATCCCTGGTCGGGTCGCAGTCTCGACACGGACATTTCGAAGATCTGCGCGAGGTTCGGGGGGGGAGGCCATCCTGTCGTCGGTGGGATTGCCTTTGCGTCGAGTGAGCTCGAGCGCGCCCGCGAGGTGGCTCGAGAGATCGTGGAGGAGCTCCAGTGAGCGACTCGGCCGCAGTGGATGTCTACGCCAGCTGGCGGCGCACCATCGGTAGCCAGCCGTTCATCTTGGGACATCGGGGCGCGAGGCACGCCGCGCCAGAGAACACCCTCGCGGCGTTCGAGCTAGCGCGGGACGAAGGTGCGGACGGCATCGAACTCGACGTGCGGCTCGATCGAGACGGGAACGTCGTAGTAATTCACGACGCGACACTCGAGCGCGTATCGGTTACTAACGACTCGCGGCGCGTCGATCAGCTGAGCCGCGCGGAACTCGACGCGATCGACGTCGGAGACGGCGAACGGGTACCCAACTTGCGACGCGTCTTGAGCTTCTGTCAGCAGCACTCGCTGCGCGTGAACGTGGAGCTGAAGAGCGACTTGCACCCCGAGCTACGCGCTCAAGCCGTGCAGCACCTGCGCCTAGTGCAAGGCTGCGCGGCGCTGGTGCGGGACCTGCAGTCGCCGGGGGATTTCGTGCTGTTCTCGAGCTTCAATCCCTTGTTGGTCGCACTGCTGCATCGCTTGGTCCCCGCTGTGCCCGGCGCTTGGCTCGTGCATGAGGGGCAGCCACGCATGCTCCAGGCGATCAAACGGCGTGGGGCGCGCGCCGCGCTCGGCCTGAACGCCGTGCATCCCCAGGGAAAGATGACAGACGCCGACTTGGTGAGCGCCCTGCACTCCCAGGGCAGCGTGGTCAACGTGTGGACGGTGAATGACAGCGACGAAGCCCGACGCCTCGACGCGGCGGGTGTCGACGCGCTGATCAGCGATTGCCCCGGTCAGCTCCGCGAGAGCTTGAACGCCTGACGCCCACGCACCCCGCGCTGAAGAGGGGCACCTCCCCCAAAAAAACTGAGGGCGCTGTCAGTGATCTTCGCAGTAGGACTGCTGGATCTTCAGGCCACCGGAGGGCGCCTGAATGAACGTCCCGGCGAGTAGCGGTGGGTTGTGCTCGATGGACTTGATGCGCATCGTGAGATCCTTGTCCTGCTCTGGCACCTCGATGCGCACGCTGCGCGGCAGCTCCGCATCACACTGCGGGCCGCTGGGAGGGATGTCCGCGCTCAGTCCATCGGGGTCAACGAACGGCTTCGCGGTGTGGGCCGGCTCGTAGTCTTTGAGCACGGCGTCATACAGCACGTAGTCGCGCTGCTGCACCTTCACCTCGACGACGCGGAGTCGCTGCTCCTTCCAGGGCTTTTCCCAGTCCACGTCGTAGGGTTCGAGGCGGATGACCTGAGTCGCCTCATGCTTCGAGCGAATGTTGATCTCGTACGCACCGCCACCCAAGAAGGCTCCATCCCATTCGATGCTGGCCTGCGCGGGTTCGTGCACCAAGACAGGCGCTTCGCCCCCCATCAAGGTCACGAGCGCATGCGGCGGAACGGGCACCTGCGTGAAGCGCTCGACGTTGCAGGTGCGAGCGGGACCATTGAGAAAGACGCCGTTTAGCTTGTCCGTCAGTGCGAAGCGCTCGCCATCCGACGTGAGGATCAGCGCCATCCCAAGGTTGCTTGGTGCCAGCACGTCGAAGCGCAGGTTCTCAGGACGCACGGCGAAGAACAGCGCGCTCGTGCGCACCCGCCCTTCGTCACCAAAGTAATCGATCTTGGCGTCCGCGCGCACACCGCGACTGCAACCCTGGGTAGCGCGCATGCGCTCGAGCGCTGCGTCCGCGGTGGGGAACTGAGAAGGCGGTGGGCCACCGCACGCAACCGCGAGCATCGCCGCGCAGATCCCGAACCAGGATCCGCGCGAGAACATCTCGGACGTCAGTCGCTTCACCGCCCTCACCGCTCAGTTTCCCTTCAACGCGTCGAAGAGTTCGAGATCCAAGACGGGCAGCGTGATGCGCGTGTGTTGAACGCCTATCCCATGCTGTTCGCAGAGCGCCGCCAGGCCGAAGCCGTCGAGCAACATCACGGGTGCCGCGCCGCTGACCTGCGCTTCTTCACGGGCACCGCTTAGCACCTGACCCGTGGTCAGCATGAAGCCCGCGTGCGCTGGGCCGTAGTGATGCAGAGAGCCGCGCAACTCGGTCACCCGCTCGCGCCCCACCTCTTTGCCGTCCTTGCGCACAACGATCGCAGTCTGCACGCCGCCGGCGAAGTCAGGCGCCTTTGCAGAGAAGTGGATTTCGTTCCCACCGGGCCGCCGAACATGGCTGACGTTCGTGTACCCGAGGCGCTCGAAGAGCAGCGCGATCAGGTCCGCCAGCGCGCGCTGCGGAAGATCCTGGAAGCGACGCAGCACCTGACGCCGCACTTGTTCCTGGTAGCGCACGACTTTGCCCTGGATCTCCTCTTCGAGGCGCCGCAAATCGCCGTCGAGACTCCCGTCGGTGCACGCGACGCGCCCTGAAGAGAAACGGAAGCGTTGACGCTCGCCGCGGGCGGCGCGCTTGAGGTTGTCCGCGCGGAGCATGGCGTTGACCAGGCCCATTGCTTGGCCAACGTCTTGCGCGAGATTGTGTTTCCGCGAGGCAGCATCAGCGACCTGCTTGATCGCTACGAAGCCGCCACGTCGATCGAGGTTGGTGATGATCGACGCCAGCGCCTCGATGACGTCACCCTCATCGTCACCGCGGCGCTTTTCCCGGCCACGGTCACCGCGGTCTCGATCACCGCGGTCTCGGTCGCGGTCTCGATCACCACGGTCGCGGTCGCGGTCTCGATCACCACGGTCACGGTCGCGGTCTCGATCGCCGCGCTCACGATCGCGGTCTCGATCACCGCGGTCTCGATCGCGGTCGCCGCGCTCGCTGCGCTCGCTGCGGTCTCGGTCGCCCCGGTCGCGCTCGCGGTCGCCACGCTCGCGGTCGCCGCGCTCGCGGTCGCCGCGCTCACGGTCTCCCCGGTCGCGATCTCGATCCCCGCGATCGTTCCGCTCGCCGCGGTCACGGGTGCGCGACTCACGGGGTTCTTCTTCCTCCTCGACACCGAGGTCCAGGTCGAGCGGAGCGTCCGACACGGTGTAGCCCGGCAGATCGTCTCCGCCGTTCGACTCGGAGCCCTTGCTGTTTCGGCGGCGCCGGCGTCGGCGTCCCCTGCCTCCGCGCGGATCTTCGTCGGACTCTGGCTCTTCCTCTGCTTCCTCTTCTGAGCCGAGGATTGGCTCGTCATCGTCCTCTTCAACGTCGAAGAACTCACGGGCGTGGGCCGCCATCTCCGCGCGCTGCAGCTCCGCCGCGTCGCGAGGGGCGTCCTCATCGGAGACCGCGACGGGGCTCGAAGCGAGGACCGTCTCCGAGTCATCGGCTTCGCCGTTCGTCTCCCGCCTGGACAAGTACTCGAGAGCGGGAGTGCGATCGGCCAGGCCCCGATCGATGGTGGCTTGGTCCCAGTCCCGCAGCGCAAACACTCCGGGTTTCACCCGCACGAGGGGGGTGGTTTCGTCTTCCTTCTTCACCACGGCGGCAAGCCGGGCACCCATGGTCACTTCGGGGCTCTTGCCCACGTGACTCAGCAGGTTCTTCTCGATCGCGACGTCCGTGATCTCTTTGTAGTGAAGGGGCTTACCAACTAGGCGCAGCACCTGCGCTGCGGCTTCTGTGAAAGTCATCGGATGCATTCCTCCGCCGCGCTGGTCCAGCGCAGCCGAATCGAGACCCATTGGTCTCCGTGTGGATCCGGGACTTCCCACCTGTTGCGAACATCAATTCCGTCGCCTGCAGGCGCCAACGCACGTCTTCTTTTCCGGCTGCTCTGGGTCTTGTCGGAGCGGTTCCTCGAGGAGACCGCTGCGGCGTAGAGCCCTGACCAAGCTGGAGAGAGGGTGATTCGCTGACTACTGATGAGCGTGAGCCCGAGAGCGGCGCATGTGGCGCACACGACTCGGTACTTCCAATCCAGGTACGTCCTGAATTGATGAGTTCGACGACTGCTTGCTTTGCCTCTCCGGATTCGGCCGCTGCCGGCCACGCCACGAATCGCGCGGGCTGTACGCCGCTGGACGTTTCCGCAGGGTTCGTCCTGAGGGGACGAAGCCAGACGGGTGGCAGTGACTCGAGCATGGGAGCGAGAATGGGAGAGCGCAGAAGCGAGGAAAGCAGAGGTGTGAAAATCCCGTAGAGGGCCTTGTCGGGAGCGACTTGTTTCATGCTCCGGGTCGGGGCCGCGCGGCGTAGGAAGACGCGGGAAAGCGCACCTTGCGAGTTGCAGCCCGAGTGGACGACAGAGTCCTTCTGTGGAGCGAGGTAGCACAGGCACCCGGCCGCGGCGCCCACAAAGCGTGCCGGGCCGCCTCCAAAACGCTCCCGGAGTGCACGCAGAAGCGCTGCGCAAGTGTTCGCACCTTAGTATTTTCAGCTACTTAGCGTTTGGGCGGCGAACTCAAGCTGCGCCTAGATCAACGACCCGGAGTGTTCGCGTGGATCGGGGTGGGGAGTTAGACTTGGAGCCGTGAGCGCTGCGTCGACGCCAGAGCCAGATGAGCACGAAGTGCTCTTTGAGGAGCTGGTCGCCATCGCTCGGTCCCTTGGCCTGGAAGTCCGCAGTGAGCGCTTCCAGAGTAGCGGCCCGGTGTCAGGGGCACTGTGTCGCCTGCGCGGCAAGCAGATCATCCTATTGGACCAGGGCGCGCCCAGCTACGAGCGCGCCCACACGGTAGCGGCGGTGCTGAGCCGCTACCCGGCGGCGCCGCTGACGCTTGGGGGCCCCGCATGGCGACTCGTTCGCAAAGCGGGTCGAGAGCGCAAGGCCGGCGAGGTGCGCGTACCGGTGATTGAGTTCATGCAACCTCCCATCCCGCGCAAGCGGGGTAAGCCTGGCATACGCACGTGCTCATCGGGGATTGAGCCCCCGAAGTCGCGCAAGACGCGGCCACGACGCTAACGGCACATGCTACGAGCAGGCGGTGACTGAAACCCTTGCTGCACTCACCACGCTCGGCGTCGGTGGCCGGCCGCGGCGCTACACCGTCGTCTCCAGCGATCGGGAGTTAGAGCTGGCTGTCGCAGAAGCGAAACGCGCCGGGCTCCGCGTGCTAGTGCTTGGAGGGGGCAGCAACCTGGTCGTCGCCGACTCCGGGACCGACGGCTGCGTGGTCGATCTGCGGATCCGCGGTTTGACCTTTGGTGCCTCCCCCCCAAACGATCAGTCCCCCACGGAAACGGTCATCGCTGGTGCTGGAGAATCTTGGGATGACTTCGTGGCTGCTGCGTGCGCACGGAACCTAGCGGGCGTCGAGTGTCTGAGCGGCATCCCCGGGTCCGTGGGCGCCACTCCGATTCAGAACGTTGGAGCGTACGGTCAAGAAGTGGCTGATACGCTCAAGTGGGTCGAAGCGTTCGACTTGGAGAACGGTCGCTTCGAGAAGCTCGCAGCAGCGGACTGCGAGTTTGCCTATCGATCGAGTCGCTTCAAGCACCGCGAAGCGGGGCGCTGGGTGGTTACCCGCGTGGCCTTCGAGCTCAAGCGCGGGGGCGCGCCGAAGCTCGAGTATGCGGAGCTCAAGCGTGCCGCAGAGCAGTTGCCGTCAATCAGTCTGAATTCCGTACGCGAGCTGGTGATCAGGCTAAGACGGGGCAAGAGCATGGTCCTGGACCCGAAGGACCCGAACCGACGCAGCTGCGGCTCGTTCTTCACGAATCCGATCGTGGATGACGCGGTTGCGCAGCGGGTTAGCCAGCAAGCGGCATCACTCGGGCATGGGACGCCGCCTACATTTCCCCAAGGCAACGGAACCAGCAAGCTGTCGGCGGGGTGGTTGATCGAACGCGCCGGCCTCGCGAAGGGAACGCGGGACGGCAACGTTGGTCTCTCCACGAAGCACACGCTGGCCATCGTCGCGCACAACGGAGCGAGCGCGGCGGACGTGGTGCGATTCGCCTGGCGAGTGCGCGAGACGGTGGAGACGTTCTGGGGTGTGCGGCTGGTGCCGGAGCCGGTCTTCTGGGGGTTCGCCGAGCTGCACGACGGCTTACCCCCACGCTGACACGCTGCCTTTGTTCAGGGCGCGCTGGTTTGTTCGACGACGCTGTACAGGCTCTCGATCGCCGCACCCAGCTGGGTTACGTCGGTGCCTCCCGCCTGAGCCATGTCTGGGCGACCTCCGCCAGAGCCGCCGACCTTCTCGGCGACACTCTTGATCAGATTTCCCGCCTGGAAACGCGAGGTCAGGCTCTTGGACACAGTTAGCACCAGTTGTGCTTTGCCCTCGGCCGCACTCCCAACCAGCACGACGCTGTCGCCAAGGCGATCCCGCAGCTTCTCCGCAAGCTCACGCAGTGCGCCGCGGTCGGTGATCTCGGTTTGAACGCTGAGCACCTTGGCGCCGCCAACGTCGCGTGCGCTTGCCAAGAGCGCGTCCATGCCTCCGGAGCCGCCGCCTTCCATGAGCTTGCGTTGCAGCTCCTCGATCTTCTTCTCGAGCTGCTTGTCGTGGGCGAGGATGCGCTCGATCTTCTCGGCCAAGTCGCCGCCACCGCTCTTGGCGACCTTTGCGGCGCGACTGAGCTGATCTTCCACAGCGCGCACGTGGGCGACGGCGTTCATGCCGGTCGCCGCCTCGATACGGCGCACGCCCGCAGCAACGCCCGACTCGCTCAAGATCTTGAACAGGCCAATGTCGCCGGTGTTCTTCGCGTGAGTGCCGCCACACAGCTCGAGGCTGTCGGCGATGCTAAGGAGCCGCACGGTGTCTCCGTATTTCTCCTCGAAGATCATCATGGCGCCGCGTTCCTTCGCTTGCTCCATGCTGAGCACCTCGGTCTGAATTGGGGCGCTCCACTGCACCCGCTCGTTCACGAGGTCTTCGATCTCGCGGATCTGCTCGAGCGTGAGCGGCTCACCATGGGTGAAGTCGAAGCGCAACCGGTCAGGCCCAACCAGTGAACCCTTTTGCTGCGCGTGCTCTCCCAGGACTCGACGCAGAGCGAGGTGCAATAGATGCGTGGCGGAGTGATTTTTCCGCGTGGCATCTCGCTTGGCGCTATCAACCTGGAGGTCGAGCTCGTCGCCCAGCTTGAGGGATCCTTGTTCCAGCGTGCCCTTGTGCACGACCAAGCCGGAGATGGGACGCTGCGTGTCATGCACCACAAAGCGCACACCTTCAGCGACGATGACTCCGCTGTCTCCCGCCTGACCGCCACTCTCCGCGTAAAACGGCGTGCTCGAAACCACTAGCTCAACACCCTCGAGCGCGCTGCCCTCGAGCTGCTCCAGCAGTTCTCCGTCCTTGAGGATCGCCAGCAGCTTTGAGCGCTCTTCGGTGCGCTCGTAGCCGGTGAAGCGCACGCCGCCTTCAGGCAGCTTGCTGGCCGCGTCGCGGTAGACGTCGGTGATGGCTTTTTCTTGCCCGGCCCACTGGCTCTGCTCCTTGGCCCTCTGCAGCGCGACCTCATAGCCCTGCTTGTCGACCTCGTAGCCGCGCTCAGCGCAGATAACTTCAGTCAAATCCAGGGGGAAACCGAAGGTGTCGTAGAGCTTGAAGGCGTCGTCTCCGGCGAGGGTCTTCTGCTCGGCATCGTCTAGCGCCGCGAAGCGTTCGTCCAACAGGCCCAGGCCGCGCTGGATCGTGCGGCGGAAGCGCACCTCCTCCTGCTCCGCGACGCTCGCGATCAAGTCGCGTCGTTCATTGAGCTGGGGGTACTGCTCCCCCATCAGTTCAGCCACCTTGAGCGCCACCCGGTGGAGGAACGGCTGCTCGATCCCGAGGCGATGCCCATGCCGAATCGCGCGGCGCATCACGCGGCGCAGCACATAGGGCCGACCATCCCGGTCAGGGAGGATCCCCTCGGAAATGAGGAACGCCGTCAAGCGCGAGTGATCAGCGATGACGCGCATGCTCACGTCATCCGGCGCCATGGTGTGTCCGTAAGGCTTGCCGGAGATCTCAGCGGCACACTCGACCAGCTCCCGCAGCAAGTCGATGTCGTAGTTGTTCGTCTTACCTTGCAACACGCACGCGAGGCGCTCGAGGCCAGCACCGGTATCGATGCTTGGCTTTGGCAGGGGCTGCAGTTCCGCGTCTTTTGACGGGCGGTCGTACTGCATGAACACCAGATTCCAGAGCTCCATCCAGCCAACGCCCTCAGGCGTCTGCTCATCACCGAAGCTGCCAAAGTCGATGTCGCCGCTGCCACCCTGGTAGATGTGGATCTCGCTCGAGGGGCCGCAGGGACCGGTATCGCCGGCCTGCCAGAAGTTGTCGGCTTTGCCGAGCCCGATCACACGATCGTCGCCGAAGCCGGTCAGCTTCTTCCAGAGGTCGCGAGCTTCCGTATCCGCAGGGATACCATCTTCGCCACCGAAGTAGGTACACACCAAGCGGTCTTTCGGCAGACCGAGCGTCCCCGTGAGGAACTCCCAGGCGTACACGATTGCTTCTTCCTTGAAGTAATCTCCGAAGCTGAAGTTCCCCAACATCTCGAAGAACGTGTGGTGCCGCGGCGAAGGGCCTACGGCCTCCAGGTCGTTGTGCTTTCCACTGATGCGGATGCACTTCTGAGCGCTGGTCGCTCGTTTGTAGTCGCGCGCCTCCTTGCCGGTGAACAGATCCTTGAACTGCACCATGCCGGCGTTGGCGAACATCAAGGAAGGATCGTTCGGCGGAACGAGCGGCCCGCTCTCCACGACGCGATGCTCACGCGCTGCGAAGAAGTCCAAAAACGCTTTCCGGATGTCGCTGGCTGTCTGAGACATGGGCCGGCTTCTCTAGCACGCCATGCCGCCCCGGAGCACTACACTCCGGGTCCCATTCAGGGCCTCGCACGCCAAGGCTGAATTTCGGGCTCTCGCCTCAGGCGAACACTCCGGGTCGTACTCGGCGCGGCGTTCGCCGCCGTTAGTCAGCGTTCGCCTACAGCTCTTTTGAATGGGACTCGAGCACTCCGGGTCGTGATGCAGAGGCACGACCCGGCGAACTAGAGCGCCCAATCTTCGACGCAGTGGCCACCAGTGCAGGTCGTGCTCGCAGGGCAGTCGCTCTGCATGCTGCAGTCCTTGCGAGCGCAGCGATCGGTCGCGCCACAGGCGAAGACGGGCACCGGGCACATGCCCCCGGTGCAAGCCAGGATGATGCAGCGCCCGGTACCGGTTGAGCACTCCATGCCCCACGGGCAGTCGTCCGTCGTGGAGCATTCGATGATGCAACCAATCCCTGGCTCGTTGACCGAGCCGGCGGGACAGCCGCCTCCCTGGCACTGACCGCCTGGCACCGCGTGGTTGCAGATGTTGCCGGGGCAGTCCGCATCCTTCGTACACTGCCCCTTCGGACGGGTTCCGGGATCGAAGCCAGTACCGCCCGCGCCGGCAGTGCCAGCTGACGTCCCTCCAGCGGCCGCTCCGGAGGCTCCCCCGGTGGTTGCACCACCCACTGACGCGCCACCTGCGGAGGCTCCTCCGGTAGAGGCGCCCGCTGAGCCTGCGCTGCCACCCGTGCCACCGGCGGACGCACCCGCAGCGGCGCCGCTGCCCGCAGCCCCACCGACTCCACCGTTCCCTGCAGTCGCCCCCGCACTGCCGCCCAGGGCTCCGGTTCCGGCGTCGCCCGCAGCGCCGCCCGACGAACTGCCCGCTGCGCCACCGACGCCACCCGAAGCGCCCGCGCCTCCACTGCCCGATTCGCTCTCTGAGCAAGCGACGGAGAGCAGCAACAAGGGGATCATGCAGGTAAGCGCGCGCGTCATAACAAGCCTCTCTTCCACGTGGCCGCCAACGGCGGAGGGCGGCTCCTACCTGCTCCTACACCACTCGTCAATGGTGCAACCCCGCGATCCCTAGCGCTGTGCGAACACTCCGGGTCGTTTTCGCCGACTCCGCAACCTACTGAAGTTAGAGTCGTTTTTACACTCCGGGTCGGTTTGGATAAGGTGCGGGGATGGCGGATGTCGTGGCGGCTTACCTGGACGAACAGGAGCTGGGTAGGCCCCTCGCCCGCGTCGAGTTGAAGGGCAAGCTGGAGCCAAATCAATCGGCAAAACGCGTGGTGCTATGCCGGACACCCAAAGGTCTCTGGTTGGTGGCCGCCAGCTCCCGCAGGGAGGGCCGCTACCTGGACGTGCTCGCCCGCAGCGCTCTCAGTTACCGCGTTGGTCGCGTCGCGGACTACCTAGACCTTGGCGGGCTGGCGTTTCGCATCCCGTCGGGACGAGGCGCCGACACGCGAGAGCAGATCCGCCTCGCGCGGCTGACGCGGGAAGCGAACGACAGACCTGCAGCGGAACTCGATTTCACCCCGGGTCAGCTCGTCCCACACGTGAGGGAGGAAGAGCGGCTTGCGTTGCAGAGTCGTTTGGAACCTCAAGAACAGCTCCTCGCATGGCTCCCCACGGCAACGAATATCGCGATTCGTTCGCCAGTGTTGGAAGACGCCGAGGGCACTGCCCACTTCTTGCTAACGGATCAGCGATCTGCGCTGATCGCCATCTCGAGCGTTGGTGACATCAAGCTGGAGAACATCGAACGCGGCCGACTCGAAGTGCTGGACAAGGGTCGCGATGTGACCCTGAGATCGGCGCACAACGAGTGGAAAGTACCTGGCTCGCAGCAGCGTCAATACGTCGCGCTGGAGCGCGCGACCCAGGCCATAGGAGACCAGCGCATCCTGTGCGCTTCGCAGGCTGAATGGGAGCTCTCGAACGGCGCGCACGCGCCCCGCAGCGAGCGGCTGCTCAATCGTCTCGTGACGCAGAACTCAAGCGCAGGCGTTCTCGAAGCACGTGTCGCCCTCGCTTTCGTCGACCTCGCGCTCGATCGGCCCTACGACGTCAACGGGCTCGCGCGTGCGCTCACGGCTGCGCCAGACGAGTTTGAAGTTGCCGCACGGATTTGGAGAGGGTGGAACTTCAGCGTAGAGAGTGCCCGTTCAATGCTCGCCCAGCTCGAGCAGTCACAAGACCGGCTCGCCCCTTGGGCACTCGCACTGCATCGCGAAGTCCACCGAGCCGTGCTCAGAGCGCACAAGTCGCGGGACGATCAGGACCAACCGGCGCTCGCCGACGTGGAGCTTGCTCAGCATCTGTTGGATGCTGGTGAAGGCCGAGAAGCGGAAGCGCTGCTAGCGGCGCGACTCGAGCGACTCCCGAGCGAGGAGCTGGATGATCTCCTGCCAGCGCCCGACGCCGACCTCACCCGAGGTGCAGGCGGCCAGATGGTACACATTCGTCTCTATGAGCTCCTGGCGAGGGCGCGCGAAAACACGCCCGAAGCAGGCGACGCGATCGCCGAGCTGGCGCGACTGCAGCCGCTGGTTCCCGCCCGGCTTCAGGCGCTGTCAGCCGTCGCCGGAGCGTCGTTGGCAGCGCGGGCAAACGACGCCCTCGCCTGCTTGAGGCCCGGCGGCCTCGCACCAGGAGACCGCACGGAAACAGACGAGGTCCTTGCGTTGCCTCGACATTTGGTTGAAGGCGTGCTCCCTCACCCCCTGGCCCGTACTGGCAGCGCCCTGGTCAGTCGCCTGCAGTCCTTGCTTGCGCAGGTCGAGGTTCCGGATCTCGGGGTGCTTCGAGACTACTGTGAACGCATCAGCAGCAAGGAGACCGACGCTTCTCGCGCTCTTCAGGCGGCAGCGACCGCACTGGGGACCGCAGGCGTCGAAGGCTACATCTCACGTGGAAAAAAGAGCATCGGCACCCGGGCATACGAGGGTAGCCCGTCTTTCGTGTTGGTCGGGGGCAGGCACCTAGAAACCGACCCCGCGTTTCGCCTCTCTCCGCTGGAGCTGCGCTTCGCACTGGGTGCTGAAGTCGCCCACCTGCGCTATGAGCATACCCGGGTTACCTCCAGCGAGCTTTGGGCCGGGGCGCTAGACGCGGGCAAGCAGAGCCTCGATCTAGCGCTCGGAGTCCTCCCGTTTCTTCGCGGAATCGGCGTTGCGGGTCGCATAGGCCAGCTAGCAAGGCGGTTTCAGATGGAGGACGTGCAGAAGGTTATCAGCGGCGCCCGCGCGGTAGATCGCCTCCGCACGTCGTACGTTACGGGGAAGCCACCGCCGCCTGAGCCGGAAGTGGACACCTCGGTGATCACCGCGCCGAACGAGGCGCTGGTCGCCGCCCATCGCGTGATGCAGCTGACCGCGGACCGCGCCGGCCTGGTGCTAGCGGGCGACTTGCGCGCGGCACTCCGAGCGATGTTCTTGGTTCGGCCCGATTTCCGCGCAGAATTAAACAGTGTCGAGCAGCACGGTCTCGCTGACGTCCTCGGACGCCGCACCGAGGACGGCAGCATGGCATATCAGGATCTAGCCGTGCGCATCGCCGCGCTAATCACCTTCTTCCTCTCCGAAGACTACGCAAGACTCCGAGGTGCGCTGACCGGGCGCAGCAGCGTGGTCCCGCAGCTCGCGCGATAGCGACGGCTCTCTCTGCCTTTCTTGGGGGGGAGAGGTCAGAAGCGAGGCTCCGGCCGCTTCTGTACGGACTGCAATGCATCTGAGAGGTCGTTGCCAGAGCGCAGGCACGGGTAGCAATCTCCGAGCTTCAAGAAGCCGCAGCCTTTCTTCACCGCGAGCTTTTGCAGCACGCGAGTCGAGCGCGTGTCGCCGTGGAGGGTCGCCTCCGGCAAGAGCTTCTTGTAGTCGGCGCAGGCGCGGGCATCACGCAGAGACATCGCCACGCGCAGTGCGGGCGAGAATTTGGCCTTCATCTCGGGGCTCTCGAGGAGCGACTTCGCAAGCGTCGTCTGCTCGTTCTTCGCCTTGGTCGCAACCCAGATGTCGTACAGCATGTCGGCACCGACGCTTCCGAGATGTCGTTCAGCGATGGATATCGCGAGGTTCCCCGTTTCCGCGTGGTTTGCGCCTGCGCGTACATGTCCAATGATCGAGCGATTCTTCGCGAGCTTGCTATCGAGTTTCAGGGCTCGATCGTAGGCCTCGAGGCCTTCCTTCGTGCGGTTGTTCGCCGTGTAGCCTTGGCCGAGAGCCAACCACTCCTGTGCGGAGCGGTCGTCGGCAGGGCGCGCCTCCAGTTTCTTGATGGCGTTCATGTCTCCCGTGGAGGCGCTGGCTAGCAACACCCTTACGTCGGGATCGACTTTGGTGGTCGCCGCGGCGGTGCCCGCATCGACGTCGCCACCGGGACCGCCAGCGGCGGCGGGGTCAACCGAGGGCCGCACGGCAAGGAACACGATGCTTGCGAGGAAGGCGCCGAGAAAGAGCAACCCTAACCCCCCAGCCCCCAAGACGACGAAGGGTACTCGCACGCCGGGCATGCCGCGCACTCGGTCCACGAGGTTCAGCGGGCGACCGACAGGATGGTTTAGGACGGTCTGCGCTGAAGTGTGCGCCGCAACGCTCGAGGGCGGGATCAGTGAAAAAGAAGCGGACGCCGGAGGCACGCTCGCGTGCAACATAGACCCCGGGTTTTGCGCCAAGCGACCCAAGATGGAGTCTATTTCCGCCAAGAAATCTTCGGCGGTCTGCAATCGGTCGTCGGCGTTCTTCTCGAGTTGCCGCACCACCAGCGCCCGCAGCTGGGGGTCGATATGAGCGGGAAGCGGGTCCGGAACGACGGTGATTTGCTTTGCCAGGATCGCCCCGATTTCGTCACCATCGAACGGGAGCGTGCCGCTCAGCATCTCGTACAGCATCATGCCGACGGTGTAGAGATCGGCACGGCGGTCAACGGTCTGCCCGGCGGCCTGCTCTGGTGCCATGTACTGAGGCGTGCCGAAGACGGTTCCGAGCTGCGTCAGCGCGGGACCACCTTTGCCGGTGTCTAGCTTGGCAATGCCGAAGTCGAGCACCTTCACCGAGTCGATGCCGGTTCCGCGATCGATCAGCATCACGTTGTCGGGCTTCAGATCGCGGTGAACTATACCGGCAGCGTGTGCCGCCGCGAGGGCATCCACGATCTGGCGCGCGACAATGAGCGCGCGCTCCTGGGGAAACGGCCGATAACGCTCCAAAGCTTTGGAAAGGCTCTGACCCTCGACGTACTCCAGCACAAGGAAGAAGCTGCCGTCGACGAGTCTCCCGAAGTCGGTGGCTTTCGCAACGTTTGGGTGATCGATGAGTCCCGCGGCGACTGCCTCGCGCTCGAAGCGTGCAACGACTTCAGAGATGGCCGTCAGCTCACGGTGCAGCACTTTCACCGCGAACGGCTTCTTCATGTGCACGTGTTCCGCGAGGTACACGGCACCCATGCCTCCCTCGCCGAGCAGCTTGATGATGCGGTAGCGCTCCGCGACGATCGAACCAATCAGTGATTGAGCTTCGGGCTCCGAATCGAAGGACGTGAACGAGCCGCGGAAGCTCTCGATGGCCTCACCGGAGTCGGGGCTCGAGACAGGCGCGCTCTGCAGGCTCTCCGGGGCACCCTCGTCGCTCATCGATACGACCCTATTCGGCAGGTTCAGCCCGTCAAGCGCAGCGCGCGTTCGTACAGCAGCTCGTACTGGTGAGCGACGCGACGGGCTGAGAACCGTTCCGCGACCTCGGCTTTCCCCCCACGAATCAGCTGGTTGCGACACTCCGGGTGATTCACCAGGGTGATGCAAGCTTGCACCAACGCCTCCGGATCGCGAGCCGGCACGCGCTGAGCGCTTTGAAGATCATCGAGCGGTCCGCCGGTTGCGACCACAATGGGCACTCCAAGCGCCATGGCTTCCAGCAACACGATTGGAAGGTCGACCTTCCCTCTCAGGTCATCGACGGGGAACAGGACGGCTGAGCTCGTTGCGATCAGCGGCAGAATCGAGTTCAGTTCTCCAGCAAAACGGACCCGGAGTGTTCGCAATCGTCGTTTCATCGCGACTTCGATGTGCTTGGCCGCCGCTGACTTCTGCCGGCAGGCAAACACAACGACCGCACCAGGAACACTCCGGGTCACCCCCGCGGCTGCCTCCGCAACGACCTCCGCGCCGGTGCTCGTTTCCCAGTCACCGGGGTACACAAAGAGTGGGGCGTCGGGCGGCACGTCAAGCAACTCTCTCATCGCCACCTGAGTTTCCCAGGGAACGTCTTCAAGGTCCCCCACACAGGGCGGGATCACCTCCACGTGCGGTGCCATGGGTTGGCTCATCAGTTGCCTCGCGGTCCAGGCAGACTGCGCGACCACGATATCGCCAAAGAGCCACTTCGATGCGCCTCGAAAACGCTGAGGCGGAGAAGCCACCGTTTGCACGGTCGGGACCCGGCGGACCCGACGAGCGAAACGGCCGACACTGCTGCTCAGCGCGTTCGGGGCGAACAAGAAGTGCCACACATCCGCAGCACTCCGGGTGAGCAGGTGGAGCGCCGCGCGGGCGTTGTCCGCGAACGGCGGCGAGAATCCTCCCGCGCCTTTGTACACTGGGAGCGTCACCACACCAGGCCGCTCGTACACTCCGGGTTGACCCATCACCATGGGCTGAAAGCCTTGAAGCTGACTTGAGACGTCCCGCACCAAGCACTTCGTGCCGTCGTGGAAAGGCGGTGCGATCGGCTTCGAGACGAAAAGAACTTTGCGCACGCGGTCTTCTAGCGAGTGAAGGCCGGCGGTCCAAGCGTTCAAACGACGCACGGCCCATGGAGCAGCAGTGCTCCCGGAGTGCTATTCGCTCGCGGCGGCGTCAAGGGCTTCGGGAGCCCTGCGCATCGCGCTTTCAACCGCAGCCAACAGGACCTCACGGCGGAACTTCGACATGGCGCGCTTGCCCTTGACCTCACTCGCGGCGACTCGGGCGGTAGCACTACCGGAGATCTTTCCCCGAATCGAACGGCCCGGCATGGTGTGCATGATGTATTCGACCTTAACGGTCACAACCACCTGCGAGCCTTCGTTGTGCTTGTTCATGGTGGCAAGCCGCCCACTCACCAGAACCTGGGGCAGCTTCGAGGATTTCTTCTCCCCACCTTCTTCCAGGAGCACTCCGGGTAGAGCACCGAATTTCTCGCGACTGGCGGCGTCGAGCTGCTTCATCACAGAGCGCGACCGCACGGAACTACCGTTCGTCATCTTCCCGATGCTGACCATCATGCGGGGCTTGTCCGTGCGAGCCTTCTTCGCATCCCGGAGTGCATTGATGGCAGCCTTGATGGCGCTTCTGACCGCAGCTGACTTGTCCTTCTGGTGCTTGGTCAGCGCCGGAATCGCGTCCGCGTCGCCGAGCACTTTGAGCGCCGCAGCCGCAGCTGCGCGCACGGCCGCGTTCCCGTCATCCAGCGCCTCTTCCAGGTGGGGCCGGGCCGCGTTGTTCTTGGTCTTGCCCAACTCAAGCGCCGCTTGAACCCGCACACGAAAGTCGCTCCCGTTGTGGAGACGCTCCGCGAGCCTATCGATGTCCCCGTCCGCGAGCGCCGAGAGACTCAGGCTCAGAATCATCAGGAGGGGGGCAAGCAGACGGAAAAACTTCACGAACGTTGTGTGCGGCGATTTGGTCAGCAGGCTCACGGCTCCCTAAACGGCAGGGGGCGCCATGGGTTCAGCCCAGGTTACGTAAGCCTAAGCTCTGCCTCCCCAAATCCCGAGGCAATTTCCCCGTTCGCAGGTCAAGTTTCTCCCACAGCTGCACTACTCTCGTACACCGGGATCCGTTCCGGTCAGCGGCGGACGTCACCAGTGAACCTACACCGCCTTACCACCTTTTCCGCACGTCAAATTGAAAAGCCCCGGGGCGCTCGCGCTCCAGGGCTCCCAAGCTCTCGGCTCGGCTTGGCTCAGAACATGATGCCCATGTACCAACGTAGCGCCTGAGCGGTGCTCGTGTCAGCAGCGCCAGAGTTTTGCAAACTGTCGCGCAGTGTGTCCGCCTCAAGCTCTTGGTAGCCCAGTCCCGCGAGCGGGAAGAGCACGCCCCACTCAAGCATCGTGTAGAAGCCACCCATCTTGTCTGGGTCGTCGTTAAGCGCCCCGTCTTTCGACTGGAAATACAGCCTTAGGTCGAGTTCGACGCCGAGATCTCTGGCGTGCCCAGGCGTTTGGACGAACTCACTAGCTCGGGTCCAAATCACCGCGGCGCCGCCACCAAGCTTCTGGCCGCTCGGCTTACGCATGAAGTCGTAGTCGACGCTCGGGCGGAAATAGTAGCTGCCCTGGACCCGGCTCAAGATATTGCGGTTCAAGATCAGGTCGATCTTGTAGTTGGGGTGGAAGCGGAACGTGCTGATCGTGTCATCGCCGAACTGCGGTTGAAGACCCTTCGCAATCGGGCTGATCCCCTTCACATCGGGATCGCCGCTGGCCCAACCAAACTTGAACTGCAACCGCAAACGGTCCTCGACCAGACGCTGCTCCAGTTCCGTCGCGAGACCCCACATGTTGATGCTCTGCGCGGAACCACCATCAGCGGCTTGGTTGCTGTCGATGTCCCCTTGAATGCTTACGAGTTCGCCCTCGAACCTGAACTTCTTGTAGAGCAACTGAACCCAGAAGTCGGGGATCCAGGCAATGGCGCCTCGCCTTACGTAGCCGCTGTTAGCTCGCTCATCAGCAGACCGGTCGAGCCCGTTGACGTTCGGCGTCGTGCCTGACAAGTCATTCGCCAGCACCTGGCGTCGGTGCACGACATAGGCGCCACCGTTAACCACGACCTTGCCTTGAGCCAGCTGCAACTTTTGAAGTTCGGGGTTCGTCTTTCGGACCAAGACGAAGACGTATTGGTCCACATCATCCAGCTGCCCCAAATCGTACGGCTGGCCTTCGGGGTTACCGAGGGTCTCACTCGTCGCGCCTTCATTCGAGAAGTCCCAGGCACCCGCCAAGTAGAGGTCGATCGACTTCAGCCCCGTGAGGAACATGATTCGGTCCGCAGTCGACTGGTAGTCGTCGTCGTACCCATCCCCCGCGTTCGCGAGAATACCGAGGCCCCATTGGCTGGGCATGCGGCCGAAGCGCAGCATGCCCACTGGCGTGAGGTACTCGCCCCAAACTCGCTTGACACGAATCGAGTCGCGCAGGCTGTTCACACCCGCTGATGGTGGTTCCTGTGTGTTGTCGAACGCGCCGAGAGGAGCGTAGCCACTCCGTTGATAAACGCCGCCCGTAGAGTCAACCGCGTAGCCGTTCGGGGTGGATCCGAGCACCAGGTTGTCCAGGAGATCCACCTGGCTCATGATCCTCAAGTTGTCTGAGATGTGAAGTTCAGGGTTCAACCTGAACCTCATGTTCGCGCCAGCCTGCGTCTTGTTCTTGCAGGGATACGTTGCATCCGAACTTGTGCCCCCTGAGCTCTCAGGCGACTCGTCCGCTGTGCAGAGCGAGGGACCGTACTCGTTGGAGGTCGTGACGTAGTGGTTGTCGATGGGCATTGGCCACATCGCGAAATTGGGCTGGTCGATCCGTCCGAGGCTGAAGTTATGGAACAGTTCCGCGCGTAAACGATAGTAGCCGTGGAGTTCCAAGACTGGGCGGGCGTGGGACCACCAGTCTTCCGCATACACCTCTTCACCGTCCGGCCCGCTGGGCTGCGCGGTCTTTGGCTTAGCGACGGGTCGCTGAGAGCCTTGTGCGCGAAGCGCTGAAGCATCACCCTGCGGGCGGGGAAACACCGAAAGAGGTGAAGGCGCGGGGGCGGCTGGCTCCTGCCCTGCGTCGGCATCACCAGTCGCGTCATCCGCGTCATCCGCGTCGTCAGACTTGGCATCCGCATCCGCGTCCGCGTCGTCGTCAGCGTCTTCATCACCGTCGGGTGCATCCGGCGCAGGAGGCTTGGGTTGCGCAGAGGCCGTTGCAGGAAACACGGTGGCGTCGACAGCGAACCAACCGAGGGCTGCGACGAGCGCAAAAAGCGAAGCTCTGCCGAGGCGAGAAACTGTGTGCGTCGGGGCGTGGATCAACGCGGATCTCCAGGAAAAAAGAGGTGGAGCTGGCTATCGCACGCACAGTCTCGGAGTGTCAACGCATCCTGCACCTGGAACACTCCGGGTGCACTGGCGGTACGAGGGCGGCGCCGATCAACGACGTTGGCAGACCTCAGGCCGGGCTCAATCCGGTACTTCTGGGGGCTTTTCCCCCCGTTCCGACTTGGGCGACTTGTAGGCGGCAAACATCGCAGTCCTTAGCTCCTCACTCTGCGCTCCGGCTGCGTCGGTCGCGGGCAACGGCTGAGTGCCCATTGGGCCCCGACTCCTGACCGGCGCTGCGACCGGCGGAGTGGCCTCAAGCTGTTTGCTGAGTGCACGAGCGTGGCGAGCAAAGTCTTGCTGCACTTCCCACCCGGCGTTGTCTAGCCCGAGCGCAGCTCTGAACGCCTCACCAAGTTCGATGGCGGAAGAGAAGCGCAACGTCTTGTCCTTCGCTAGCGCTCGAGCCATCAGCACGTCGAGCACCGGTGGAGCGGAAGTGACATGTTGAGAAATTGGAGCAGGCGTCTCTTCTAGCTGAGCCGTGCGTATCATGATCTCGTTGCGCTCGGGCCGGTCGAATGGCGTCGTTCCCGTAAGCATTTCGTAGAGCACGATACCTGCGCTGTAGAGGTCACTGCGCGCGTCGATTTCCCCCGCCGTGACTTGTTCGGGCGGCATGTAGGCACCAGTGCCGGGAGCCATTCCCCCTGTCTTCCTCGCCTCGTCTGCCGGGACCCTCGCAATTCCGAAGTCGGTGAGCTTGACCATCCCATCCCGTCGGATCAGCACGTTCGCTGGTTTGACGTCTCGGTGGATGATCCCCATTTCGTGAATGCTAGCGAGGGCGCCGAGCAGCTGCGAAAAGTAGTGCCAAGCTCGAGCGAACGGCAGGCACGGCAACCGAGAACCACGATCTTTGAGCAGCCGACGCGCGATGATCTCGCTGAGCGCCTGACCTTCCACGAGCTCCATGACGATGGCCAGCTGCTGACCGTCGTCGACCAACCCAAAGAAGTGGACGATGTTGGGGTGGTTGAGGCGCTCGAGTGCCATCGCCTCCCCGAGGAAAAGCTGGCGGGGACGCTCCCGCCCTCGCAGCATCGGATGTAACGCTTTGACCGCAACCGGGTGTGGGTGAGCTCCTCCTTGGGGCCCGTCTGGGTTGTAGTAGAGCCACCCTCGATGAACGACGCCCATGCCGCCTTCGCCGAGGCGATCACCCACGATGGCCTTCCCCCACCCCAAATCGAGTTCGGTTCCATTCGAGATGCGGCCCGCTGTGTCGGGCTTCGTCAGCGCGAGACCACAGTGTGGGCAGAACTGGCCGTTTGCATCCACCACACTCCGGCACCTCGCGCAGACAGCCACCTCGCTACGATACCCGGTTGGCGCTCGTCCGAGTAGGGAGCCCCGCGGCTGCTTTGTGAATGAATTCAGAAGAGCGTTGCTACTGGATGGAGGACTGGCCTAGCCTAGTCTCTAACTAGAATCATATCCTCTGGCCGGAATCTCTAGAACATGCGTGACCTGCTCCCTGCTCCCCCCGCCACCGCCCGCCCTTTCAGCCTGAAAATCACGTCGCACATCGCGCTTGCCGCAGCCTTGTTCGGCGCGAATGCGCTGTTCACGACTGAAGCCCGAGCACAGGCGACGGATGGCGAGTTCTCGATTCAGCGATTCAATCCGGCGCCTGGCCCTCGAAACTATTTCACGACCAGAGGCGCCCGCGTCGACGGCGAGATGGCGTGGAGCGCGGGGCTGTTTGCTAACTACGCATATCAGCCCTTCGTGGTTCGGAGTTGCCGCAGTGAAACGGACTGCGACTCGCCGAACGCTGTCCTGGGAGATGATGTGAAGGTGGTCGAGAACCTCTTCACGGCGGATTTCATGGGGACCCTCACCCCGATCCCCCGCCTCCAACTTGGACTCAGAGCACCGGTAACCTACGTCAAAGGACAGGGCATCGACCCGGACGGTGGCGGCTCGAAGGATGGCATCAGCGCCGTCGGTATGGGCGACCTGGAGATTGAGGTGAAGGCTCGAGCCTACGGCGAAGTCAAGGATCCCTTCGTCGTTGGCGCCTCGCTATTCGGCACCGTGAACACGGGTAGCATCACCGCCGAAGGAAATTACATCGGGGACAACACGCCGACCGTCGGAATCCGCGGGATCTTCGATGGCTCCGAGGGGCCTTTCTCGTTTGGTGGGAACCTCGCCGCCGTGTACCGGGGGACAGGGCGCGTGGGGTCTACGGAGCTCGGGCCGGAGTTTAGATATGGAATCGCGGGCGGCTTCAAAGTGAGCCCAGTGCTGCGAGTGGTCCTCGACGGTTTCGGCGGAACGAAGTTCAGCGCCAAGAACGGAACGAACTCGCTCGAAGTCGACGGCGGAATCCAGGTGACCCCACTGTCCTCGAACATTGCCATCTCAGCGGGAGCAGGCACCGGCGTCATCCAGGGAATCGGTGTGCCCACTGTGCGAGCGTTTCTCGGGTTTACCTTCATCCAGGAGATGAGCGACAAGGATGGGGACGGTGTTCGGGACGAAGACGATCAGTGTCCCACGGTGCCTGAAGACCTAGATGGCAAGGAAGACGCCGATGGCTGTCCCGACGGAGACAACGACGGCGACACGATTGCGGATGCTCAAGACAAGTGCCCCACGGAAGCGGAAGATCCGGACGGATTCGAAGACACGGATGGTTGTCCTGAGGACGACAACGACAAGGACGGCGTCAAGGACGACGCCGACCGCTGCCCGAATGAGGCAGAAACCAAGAATGGCTACAAGGATGAAGACGGGTGTCCTGACGTTCCCGATCGCGACAACGATGGAGTTCCGGACGACAAGGACAAGTGTCCAAGCGAGCCCGAGGACACCGATGGGTTCCAGGACACCGACGGGTGCCCCGACCCTGACAACGACGGCGATGGTGTCCCTGATAACGCGGACGAATGCGTCGACCAGCCGGAAACGAAGAACGGATTCCAGGACGAAGACGGCTGCCCCGATGAGGTCCCAGAGAAGGACAAGAAGAAGAAGAAGTAGTGCGTGTGGCACGCGGGGTGAGCAGCACTCCGGGCTCGCTCGATAGCGCACGTGCCGCGCTTCGCGAACGCACTCCGGGTGCAGCATCAGCCGCACACTCCGGGTGAAGTTGGGGTAGGCTTTCGACATGAATTACCGTGTGGTCGTCCTACTTGCGGGACTTTCCCTTGCAGGCTTTGCCTGCGTAAAAGGCGGTGCGGGTGCTGGCGCCACGTCACCCGATCACCCCCTGCTCGGCTCCGAGGCACCTACGTTTCAGTTGAAGAAGTTCGAGGGTACGGAGTCGCTTAGCCCGAGCGATTCAAGGGGCAAGGTCACCATCATCGACTTCTGGGCGACTTGGTGCGCCCCTTGTAAGGATTCGTTCCCAGCGTACGAAGCCATCGCCAGAGAGCATCCCGGAGAGGTCGTGGTGCTCGGGATTAGCGAGGACGAGAAGCCAGATGGGATCGCGGCGTTTGTCGCCGAAACCGGTGTGACGTTCCCCATTGCGTGGGACGAGGGACAGCAGGTGGCGAGCCAGTACGATCCGTCCACGATGCCCACAAGCTACATCCTGGACCGCAACGGGATCGTTAGGTTCGTTCACGTGGGCTTCAACCCTGGCGACGAGGGCACTCTCCGGGAGCAAGTTTCCTCGCTACTGCAGTAGCGAGGACAGAACTCCGGGAGCAACCGCACCATCACTCGCCAACGGCCGCCACCGGCCCAACTCCCGACTTGCGCCCGTTTCTCGTTGGCACGTTGCTTGGAAGCGTGCTTCTTCGTGACCGCGCCAAGAATCGTTCGCGAAGGAGATGTCGTCTTTGTGTCTGCCCGTTGTGTGCAACGACAGTTCTTGCTTCGACCAGACCCACGACTTACCGCAGGGATACGGTTCTTGCTCGCGCACTACGCAAACAAGCACCACATACAGCTCTATGCAGCGTGCGTGATGTCCTCACACGTGCACCTTGTCTACCGTGACGGTCAGGCGCGTGGCCCCCATTTCCTGCGAGATTTCAACCGAGCCGTCGCCCTACTGGTGCAGGAGCTACATGGCTGGCAGGGCGGCGTGTTCGAGCAAAGGCCGATGCAGGTACGCCTCCTGACTCTCGAGTCCATCGTAGATAAGATCGCGTACACGCTGGCAAACCCCGTTGAATCGGGCGGGGTCTCCAAGGCCCGGACCTGGCCTGGCCTCTGGCTAGGGGCGACATCGCAATCCAGCGACGAGCCCCGACCAGAGGGATTCCCGCGGAAGGGTAGATTTCCGGCGCGCGCGACCCTCCAATCATGGCTTCCGGACCTGCTCGTGCGCGCGGTTGGGGAACAGCAAGCGAAACGGCGACTGGCGCTCGCTGTAGACCGGACCGAGCGGCGCAATCGCCGAAGGGTTGCCAGTACTGGCGGCTCATTCCGAACTCCACATCACTGTGGAAGGTTACCGATAACGACTCGTTCCGTCCGGCCAGAGCCGAGGCGTGCACGGGCGCGGGAGTTCTCCGCGTTGGGCGCGAGCAAAGTTAGGCTGAACGAAATCCGTGCCACGTATCGCGCATTTCGCAGACAGTACGCTCGCGCCCTAGCGGGTTTCCGTGCGGGTTCGATAGACATCCCGTTCCCGCAAGGCACATTCGCCATGAGGGCGCTTGGGGCGACGATCAAAGACGTCGATCGGATTCCTGGTGACGTTCCAGTGCTGCTTCGGCAGGATGGCGTCGATGGAATCTCTTTGGAAAGCGGAAGACCAAGCTGCGTACATCAAACGCTACACCGCAGCGGGCGTTCCGGTTGAGCTCGCCGAGCGAGTCTACACCTCGAACTTGCTCGGGCGGCGCCCCGACCTGGTGCTCCACGGTGGGGGCAATACCAGTGTCAAGACGAAGGCCCGCGAAGTGGACGGTCGGGACTGCGATGTGCTGTTCATCAAAGGCAGCGGATGGGACCTCGCCAAGATCGAGCCTCAGGGTTTCCCCGCGTGCCGGCTCGATCCGCTGCTGCGGCTCTGTGAACTAGACGAGCTGTCCGACGATGACATGGTCAAGGCTCTCCGTTCGCAGATGCTCGACCCCGGCAGTCCGACCCCAAGCGTCGAGGCGTTGCTACATGCCTTGATCCCGGGTCGCTTCGTCGATCACACGCATGCCGACGCCGCGCTCGCAATTCTGAACAGGCCCAACGGACACCTTCTCGCCGCAGAGGTCTGGGGAAGTGATGTACCAGTGGTGCAGTATGTCATGCCAGGCTTCGTTCTCGCTCGAGCAGTGCGCGCACTCCGGGACCGCGACGGCTTGCCGAATGCGGGCTGTCTCATCCTTGACAAGCACGGAATCTTCACTTGGGATGCGACGGCGCAAGCCAGCTACGAGCGAATGATAGTGGCCGTTTCGAAGGCCGAGGCCAAACTGGAATCTGAACGCAGGACCGTCGCCGCTGTAAGCAAGCCGCTCCCGCGCGGAAGCAAGGACGTCCGCGCTCGAATCGCAATCGCACTCCGAGGCGCAATCCTCAAACAGCATCCCGATTTCCCTACTGTTGGAACCTGGCTAACGGAAGGCGACGCCATCGCCCTCGCGAACCACCCCGCGGGGGAGCAGCTCACTGTTGGGCCACTCACCCCCGACCACGTGATCCGAACCAAGCCTTGGCCGCTCTGGCTGGCCCTTGACGAGTCTGCGCCGCTAGGAGTTCAGGCGGAGGCTGCGGTGCGGGAATACGCCGAACGGTACACACGGTATTTCGAAGCACACGTCCGCTCGCGCCCCCTGCGACGCATCCGGCCGGTACCGCAAGTCGTCCTCGTGCCAGGGCAAGGAGCTTATTGCCTAGGTTCAAGTTTGCGGGAGGCCAGCATCACGGCGGACATCTACTCGCACACAGCAAGGACAATCCTCCACGTTGCCGCGGTGGCGTCGTTCGAACCCGTCCCGGAGAGTGAACTCTTCGAGCTGGAGTACTGGAGTTTGGAGCAGGCAAAGCTCGGGAACCGCGCGGTACCGCGCTTTGCTGGCCGCGTAGCAATAGTGACTGGGGCCGCGGGCGGCATTGGACGCGCTACGGCGGAAGCGCTCCTCAAGGTGGGATGCCACGTGCTGATCAGCGATCGAGACGAAGTTGCCCTTGGCCAAACTCTCGAGGCTCTACGCGGGGATTTCGGCGAACGCGTCGAAAGCCAGCTCTGCGACGTTAGCTCTCCTGCCGACGCTGACGATTTGATAGCTGCATGCGTCCAGTCGTTCGGCGGCCTCGACTACGTCATTAGTAACGCAGGGATCGCCCCGACTGGCTTGCTCCACGAGGCCGACGGTCAACGCAACCTCGATGAGTCACTCCGGGTGAACTTGTTGGGGCATCAGTACGTGGCCAGCGCGGCGGCGCGCTGTTTGGTCGAACAAGGGACCGGTGGCTGCTTGTTGTTCAACGCTTCGAAGTCCGCGTTCGCCCCAGGGCCGAAGTTTGGCCCATACGCCGTCGCCAAGAGCGCTCTCATTGCGCTCACCAAGCAGTACGCGATCGACCTCGGCCAGCACGGAATCCGCGCAAACGCCGTGAACGCTGATCGAATTCGCACGGGGTTGTTCAGCGGCGGCGTCCTGGAGCAGCGCGCCGCTTCCCGGGGACTCACACCCGAGGAGTACTTCCAACAGAATCTATTGAGCCGAGAGACACTCGCCACGGATGTCGCGGATGCGTTTGTGTACCTGTGTCGAGCGGATGCCACAACTGGGACAGTGATCACTGTAGACGGCGGAAATCCGGCTGCTTTCCCGCGGTAGCGGACATACCATCTGCAACCAAATCCACGTCTTGTCGTACTCCGCTTGGCGTCCCTGAGTCACACTGGACAGGTGCATGCAGGTACTGGGCGTTTGGGGGCTCGACCCGGCACCTGGACGTGAGTATGGGACAATCCGGTTGAGTGAAGCGCACTCCGGGAGTGTTTGGTCAGGAGGAATGATGAACCGCGTCACCGTCTTGGTTTGGCTTATGGCAGGGGCAGTTGTCGGCTGCTCAAGCGATGGAGGGAGTTCCGCGTCCTCAGGCGGCACAAGTGGGACTGGCGGAAACGGAGCTGCCGCTGGCAGTTCGTCCGGGGGTTCCGGCGGAGTTGGCGCCTCCGGTGGAAGCGGTGGTGCGACTGGAGGCACCGCTGGCGCTGGTGGGTCGGGTCCACAGTGCGCCGCGGGCCCTGGGTACGCGACAAACCCAAGCCCAACCCGAGTCGACCAAGTTCTTGCCAAGATCGTGGATCCCCAGGGTGCCCCGGCGGCTGACCTCCTCGTGCAGGTCTGCGGAACCGACATCTGTGTGAACGGAAAGACTGACGCTGACGGTGTGGTCGTGACCTGTCAATCCGGCGGCCAGATCTGCACTCCGGGTGTCAACCCAGGCCAGAATCTGACTCATCCGGCGTTCAAGTACGGTTCAGGGCTGAACTTTGTGAAGTTCGCCTATCCGTTGCCGACCAATTCCACGCAGTTTGACCTCGGGACGCTCACGATCATCCCTTTGGATCCTCCGGGGTCCGGGCAGGCATTCGCACCCGGGGCGTCGGTTTCGTCCCATGGTATCGACCTGACGCTCGCTGCGGACACGAAGGTGACGATCGACCAGTTGACCTATCTCTCCGACGACGAGCAGCAATTCCGCGCGGTGACGTTCGATCCGTCCGACGCGCCTGACGCGATCGATTCGAGCCTCAACCTGGAGATCCTCATCGGGACGACTCCAATCGAGACCGCTTTCTGCCCACCGGCCGCACTGAGCATCCCGAACACCAAGGGCTGGGCCGCGGATGCTGAGGTCGAGTTCTTCCTGCACGGCGTCTCGATCGAGGAGGAATGGGCACCGTATGCCGGCTGGGCAAAGGTTTCTGATGGCAAGGTCTCGTCAGACGGCACGAAGATCGTAACCAACGATGGCGAGGGCATCCCGCACCTCAGCGTCATCGGTGTGCGTCTAAAGCCATGAGGATCGCTTGCGCGCTGGCCGCCCTCGTGATCGCGGTTCCTGTTGGCTGTGGCTCGAACACCCCAGACATACCCGCGGAGTACCTCTCCGGGTCAGGCGGCACCGGGCCTTCGCAGAGCTACCCAGAGGGACCGTACGGAAGCGAAGAAGGGGGAACCATCCTGAACCTCAGCTTCTCGGCGGGCTGGAACAACCCCAAAGCTGTCGCATACGACGTTGACCAGTTCGAGTCTGAACCCATTGAGCTCGCGGATTTCTACAATCCAAACGGTGATTCGAACCTACCCGAGGTGATGCTGTTGAACACGGCGGCACTCTGGTGCCAGGCGTGCCGGATCGAACACGAGGAACTGGACACGAAGCTGGCTGAGTTTGGGTCTCGGGGGCTGGTCATCTTCAGCACGCTGTTTCAGGACGCGCAGAGCAACCCAGCGCAGCCCGTCCACCTGCAAATCTGGGCTGAGCAATTTGAGGTCGCGTTCCCGTTCTTCCTCGACCCGGAGTATCAAATGGGTGCCTTTGCGCGGGCCGAAACGGCGCCTCTGAACATGGTGATCGACCTCCGAACCATGAAGATCCTCAAAAAGGTCACGGGCGAAGGCGGCTCAGTCATCTGGCCGCTTGTTGACGAAACGCTCTCCGCTCGCGGTCGGTAGCCCCAGCGATGAAGACTCGCACGCAGAGTGTGGCGCCTCTCGTGGGCATAGCCCCCAACTCCATGAAACGCACCCGGAGTGCGACGCCCGTGAAACACACCCGGAGTGCGACGCCCGGTGTGGGCCCCCGAAGCAAGAACGTCATTTCGCGTACCCGGAGTGTGGCCGCGCGCTCCCGTTGCGCGGGAACGAGCGCTCTCGCGCGCACCCGGAGTGCAGCAGCGTGTGGTTTGGTGGTGCTTTGCGCGTCCTCAACGGCGGCTGCGTTCGAGGCTGGAACGTTGGACGATGAACCCGTCCAGGTCGACGTCACCAATGCCGCAAGCGTTCTGTACAACGCCAACAACCGCGACGCGCGACCCAACGACGTCACTCGGGCCGCCAACGACGACTGGGGCCTCTTCTACAATCGGCTCAACCTTCAGGCGGCCACCGGCAAGTGGCAGCTTGGCCTGCGCCTCGACACCGCGTGGTTCTACACGAGCCCCAATGCTGTTGATATCGCTACGGATCTTGAGCGCGCCCGACCGCGGCCCCTCACTCCGGGTGCACTTTCACCGCCGGACTACTTCAGGCAGCGCTTCTTCGAAGCGGGAGGCGAACTCTCGAACCGCTACATCAACTGGACCTACCCGGCGAAATACTACGTTGGGTACACGTCTCGAGATGTCGAGCTCACGCTAGGCGACTTCTACGCGCAGTTCGGGCGCGGCTTGGTGCTCAGCGTCCGCAAGCTCGACGAGCTCTCGAGCGACATCACCATCCGCGGGGTGCGCGCTACGAGTCATATCGACATTGAAGACGCGCGCATGAAGCTCACTCTGCTCGGCGGGGAGATGAACCCGCTCCGACTGGACGAAGCGAGCGGGCGCTACCTCGGCGTAACCAGCGACGTGACGCCTGGCTTCCTCACGGTAACGGAAGCGGGGATGCCTCGACAGGTCGAGACGGATTTCATCCCCACAGCGTCTCCCACGTACGCCCCGGATCGGATCGTGGGCGCGCAAGTGGAGGCTGGCCCCAATCAGTTCACGCTGGGCACTCAGGGCGTGGTTCTGTTCCGCCAGGATCCGTTGAACTCGGACACAGTGCGCACCGCCAAGACGATCTTCGTCGGGTCGCAGTCGCTGGACATTCCTCAGGTGGGAGACTTCGGCTCGGCGTACATCGAAGCCGCCATCCAGAGCCTCGACGGTCCCGCAAACATCGACCCAGGACACGCGCTGTATGCGTCGTTCAACGTGTACGCCGACCCGTTCACCATCCTGGTCGAGGGCAAACACTATCGCCGGTTCTTCCCGCTCAGCGCGAACGTGGACTTGAACCACGCCCGGGAGTTCAACCTGGTCCAGTACAATGCTCCGCCCACCACAGAGATCTTCTACAACGACACCCAGTTCGAGACGTTCAACGTGTGCGTTTCCGGAGGGAGAGCGAAGACGGATTTCGACGCAGGGAAAGACGAAGACCTCTTCGTGTGGTTCGGCTACTACAACACGTGGAGCGAGTCCGCCAGCAACGACCAGTGCGAGATCGCGGACAGCAAGCGAAACCGCGTGATGGACGCCGCGATTGGTGGCGAGTTCACCAGTCAGCAGCATAAGAGCCGCGCGAGCATCACGGTTGGTGGGCGCCACGACGTGGCCGACCGAGAGCTGCAATCTGCTGGCGGAGAACAGACCGATATCGCCTATCAGGAGGGCTACGTCCGTTACGACGTGATCCGCTGGATCGACGGCCCGTACTCCCTCCAGTTCCAAGGTTGGCATCGTCGGCGACGCCAGACCTTGGGCGGCCCCGAAGGCGGCTGGTGGGAGGGACAACACCTCACGGGCTTTGAATGGGCCCCGCACGTCTCCTTCGCGTTTGGCGTCGAGTACAACTCGAACGAGCTGTTCGCTGCCGCGGACACCGCCACGCCGCAGTCGCTGCCGGACATCACGCTCTACTTCAACGGCCAAGCAACCTATCGCATCGACTCGGCGTCCAGCGTGAGCCTCTTCGTCGGCCAGCGTCGAGGCAGCTTGCGTTGCGTCGGCGGCGTCTGCCGAGTCTTTCCGCCGTTTGAGGGCGCACGCTTGGACGCCACACTGCGCTTCTGAGTCGCAGCATGGGCGCCCACGTAAGGCCGAGCGGCGCATCGCGTTTCCACGAGGAGACGCAGAGCCCAGAGGGTTCTCGTCGAGGAGGCGTCAGCGCGACAGAGCTGCTTCGATGTCCCTCTCGAGCGTGTTGGCGTCCCCGGTCACGTAGCCTTCCTTCTTGGTGATGATTCGGCCGTCACGGCCAATCAACACGCTGTACGGGGCACTCGTCTTGGGGTTGTAGAGCGCGACCACGCGCGTCTCCTTGTCGAGCAGGATCGGGAACGTGACCCCCAGCTTCCTCACTTCCGTACGCACCGATGACAGCGCGTCCGGGCCATCGATCGACACACCGAACACCACGAACCCCTTGGACTGGTACTTCTTGTAGAGCTCGTCCAAGTGCGGCATCGCTGCCATGCAGGGGTCGCAGAAGGTCGCCCAGAAGTCGACGAGGATCACGTCCTTCCCCAGGTGATCGCTCAGGCGCACAGAGCTTCCATCGAGAGTTTCCAGCTCGAAATCCGGAGGCTTCGCGCCGGTCGGCTCCGCCTTGGCCGTGGGGTCACTGGGGTCCGCTGCAGCGCCAGCGGTCGCAGGCGTCTCTGGCGTCCCGCTCGTCGTCGTCGGCGCTTGCTGTGCACCGCCACACGCAGCCAGCGTCAGTCCCAAGCTCAACCCACCAATCCAGCGCTTCATCATACCGACTCCTTCTGCCCCGGGCTTACCACATCGAGCGACCACCCATCGCCAACTTGTCTGGAGCCTACGCCCACAAACTGCATCTGGTTGCAGGCACCGCGCCATTTCGTGGCTCCAAGCTCCCATCGGACCATCGGTGGGTTTGTTTGGGGGTGAGGCGCACTTCGGGTCCACTCGCGCGTCCTCCAGTAGGCAGCTATCCCCAAAACTCCGAGCACAAAAAGCAACCGCCACCAGGTCCGAGCGGACGTGGTGGCGGTGCGGACTTCAGGTGCGACTCAGAGCTTCTTGAGCTGAGCGTCGATGGCCGCCAGCAGGCCGGCCGTGTCTCCGCCCGGCAACAACTGGATGATCTCCATCGTCTTCGCGTTGACCAGCGTGTTGTTCGGAATCGCGTCGATTGAGAACAGACCGCCGAGCTTGAAGGACGTGTCGACCACGAAGGGGAAGGCCACCTCGAATGACTTCACCCAAGCCGCCCCGTTGGCGGGCACCGGTGGGTCGTAGTTGTTGTTCTCCATCAGCGAGCCGAGGAACATCACACCCTTCTCGCGGTACTCGGCGAAGGTGCCTTTGGTCTTGAAGTGCGAGTACTCCTGCTTGCAGGGCGAACACCACTGCGCCGACGAGTTGATCAGCAGGATCTTGATGTTCTTGCTTCCGTCGGGATCATAGAAGTCGGAGAGCTGAACCGTCTCCATCTGCTCCACGTCGTACTCCACAGCTTGCGGGTTGCTCCAACCCTTGAAGCGGTAGTTCGGGAGCACGGAGTGCAGCTCCGTACCGTATGGGCCCTCTGGGTAGTCGGCGAGGTAGTCTGGGACGTCAGGGGAGCTGACCTCACCACCGGTTCCGCCGGTGCTGTCGCCGCCGCTTCCACCGTTACCCGACGAGACTTGACCCGGCTGGCCCTTCTCGAACGGCGTGCCGTCCTTGATCGTGTCCTCGCCGCCGCAAGCCGCGAGCAGGCTGCCTGCCACCAGGGTCGAAACCAGAAGTCCAATCGTGCGCATCGAGACACTCCAAAGAGGTGAGTGAGTTACCAAGCTTGTTTGCACAGTACTCGGGGCCCGCAGGCCGTCAAGCTGGGCCGCCGCACGAGCATAGCGCAGCGTCTTGCCAAAGGGTGGTGGAAGGTGGTGGAGCAGCGCGTTGTTTCACACTGTCTCAAACGCTGAACCTCCCCCCCAACCCCCTCGCCCGGCATTCCGCATCACGCGAATTGCACACGGCATTTTCACGATTCGTAAGCCCGCCTGCGACGAAAGGAAACACCAGGCCGGTGGGCACCGGCCGGATTCTCCACGCCAGCACGGGCGCGAATTTCCTTTAGCCATCAAGCTTCCCGAGCGAGCGCCTGCGCTTTGGGGGCGCTTGACGCTTGGTATGTCGCGCATCTCGCGGTAGTACCGCGAACCGCTTGGACCCGCGTTCCCTCCGGGAACCCGTCTCTCCCGAGGAACTCATGCAGCACTCGTTCTCCCGCTTGGTATCGTCTCTTAAGTTCAGTGCCATCGCCGCCTTCGTTGGCGCCGTCGGTCTCGCCTCTGGCTGCTCGAGCGGCACGGAAAAGTGCGGTGGCGTCGAGGTCGACGGCAAGTGCTACGCGGAATGCAAGGACGACCAGTGCGTCGAGGGGAACCGCTGCGTGCCCGACCTCACTTCGGGAATCAAGGGCTGCGTCCCCCCGTGCGGGATCCAGGATGACTGCGCCGCTGGCACCAACTGCGTGAATGTCACCTTTGGCGAGGCCGATAGCGGCCTTTTCTGTGTCGCGCTGCTCGGCGGCAAGACCGGCCAAAACGACGAGTGCACCACGAACGACCAGTGTGACACCCGACGGGGCTGGGAGTGTGCGGACGGCAGCTGCAAGAAGGTGTGCGAGGGCACGGCGGACTGCAGCAAGGGCGAACTCTGCCAGGCGGTGGGCAGCGTGATGGCGTGTGTCGCCGGTCCCTGCGATTGCGACTTTGGCGCGGGTGAGCACTGCGTGTCCGGCGCGTGCGTGACGACCTGCGCGAGCCATAGTGACTGCGGCGACGGCGAGCTGTGTACTACGGGTGTAGTCCCCGAAGACAGCGAAGAACCCATCAACACCTGCGTCGCGGGTCCCTGCACCAGCAACGCGAACTGCGACATCCAGCCCGGCTACCACTGCATCGACAGCGAGTGCGTCCAGGCGGAGTGCGTCGAGCACGGGAACTGCGAAGGCGGGATCTGCAAGACCGGTGGTACCGACGCGGACGGCCAGAGCCTGAACTACTGTGCGGCTGCGCCCGCGGGCGAAAAGCGCGGCCCCGGTGAGTATGGCAGCTCCTGCCCCAACGGCGCGGCGGACTGCGCGACTGGCTTCCGCTGTTTCAGTCGTGGCGAAGGCGACGTCTACAGCTACTGCACCGAGTTCGACTGCGCCCAAGACAGCGACTGCGGCACCGGCTTCCACTGTGGTCGCGTGCGCGTCGGTGACGCCCCCTGCGAGGACACCTGCTCCGGTATCCCCGGGGATACAGCTGCAGGCTGCGTCCCGGCGACGGACATCGGCGACGGCAAGAAGTACGAGTGCGGCGCGCTCAACTTGATGCGCAACGTCTGCCTCAAGAACGAGTACTGCGCCGAGTGCCAGACCGACGAGGACTGCCTAGGCGAAGCCAACCAGATCTGCGCGAAGGGCCCCGACGGCAAGAAGCAGTGCACCGTGGCGTGCGACCCGACGGTTGACAGCTGCCCCTGGGGCGCCGCCTCCGAGTGCGAGATCTTCGACACCGACCGCGGCATCCCAACGTGTGGGCACAAGTTCGGTGCGTGCACTGGCACTGGAAAGGGCTGCGAGCCCTGCGTCGACGACAACGACTGCGGTCCCCAAGGCATCTGCCTCGACAGCAGCTTCACGGGCGAGAAGTACTGCCTCGACCTGAGCATCACCTGCGACTGCACCGGCCTGGCGAAGAGCGACATCCCCCAGGCTTGCAAGGGCGGCGGCTGCCCGAAGACTCCGGGTGGTCTCGACATGTACTGCTTTGGGTTCCTCAACGACCCGACCAGCCCCATCGACAACAAGTGCTACGGCGCAAACTCGAACACTCAGCCGTTCTCGTCGACGCAGATGGGCTGCTACCCCAACTGAGCGAAATCGCTCCGTTCTAAGACGCTGGGCGCCGCCTCCAGGCGCTCAGCGCGAACACTCCGGGTGCTTTTTTGGGTCCTGTTGAGCAGGCGGAGTCGTGCACTCCGGGTGCTCTTCGGACGGCGCAAAGTGTCACAGGCTGAGCCAGGCGAGAGCACGCCCGCGCGCCCTGTGTGCCGCAAGCGTGGCCCTGGCGAAAGAAGCGGGTTAGCCTTGCATCCGCATTGGGGTACGTCCGTCATACGACGAACGGGGATGGGGCCCGCTCAGCGGGTGACCTCAGTTAGAGAACCAAGGAGTGCTTAGATGTCGAAGAAGATTCGTGGGTTTCACCGGCTAGCAGCGCCGGCACTGCTCGTGGGCTTGGTGATTCCGCTGACCGGCGGTTGCTCGAGCGATGCGCTCGATCCGACCAGCTGCGCTGCGAACCTGGAGGCGAGGGTCGACTCGTTGCAAGCGGCCGCTGACGCGTTGGTGTCGGTTGCTGGGGAGATGAAGGTCTCCGTTGGCGCGGCCTGTAAGGGCATCGCCATGGCTGGTGGCGAAGACCCCGGTGCGGATATCACCGCGGAGTCGTCGGACGAGGATCTCCAGGCGGTCTGCGGTAAGGCGGAAGCGGCGATCACGGCGAACCTCAGCGCTGCGGGCAGCGTGAGCCTCACCATCGAAGGTGGAAAGTGCGAAGTCGCCGCCGAGGCTCAGCTGAACTGTGAAGCCAGCTGCTCCGTCGAGGGCGAGTGCACCCCAGGCAGCGTCGAAGCTCGCTGCGAGCCGGGGGAGCTCAGCGTGTCGTGTGAAGGCAGCTGTGCCGGTGGCGCCACCTGTGAAGGCACTGCCGAAGTGGCCGCGAACTGCGAAGGCACCTGCGGCGGCACCTGCGAGGGAACCATCGAGGGTGGCTGCGAGGGAACCTGCGAAGGAACCTGCGAAGGAACCTGCAGCGCGATGGACGGACAGGGCAACTGCGCGGGCACATGCGACGGCACCTGCACCGGCAGCTGCACCAAACCTTCCGCCAGCGCGAAGTGCATGGGCACCTGCACCGGCGAGTGCAAACTCGACGCGAACGTCGACGTCGACTGCGGCGCCAACGTCTCGTGCAAAGGCGAGTGCAAGGGCACCGCGACAGCCCCGAAGTGCGAAGCCAACCTGCAGCCCCCGGACTGCAAGCTCGACGCCGACTGTCAGGCTGGCTGTGAAGGCCAGGCAAGCCTGAAGGCCGAGTGCACCCCGCCGAAGGTGATCTTCAACTTCACCGGCGACGTCGACGCGAACTTCGTGGCGGCGCTCGAAGCGAACCTCCCTGCGCTGCTGAACGTGGTCGCGAAGGGTGAGCTCGCGGTGAAGGCAGCAGGCGACGTGGCCGTGAAGTTCGGCGAGGTCGTCGTCGAGGTGGGCAAGGCGGCTGGTTGCGTGGCGAAGTTCGGCGCCAGCCTGACGGCGAAGGCGTCTGCCTCGCTCAAGGCCAGCGCGTCGGTCAGCGTCTCCGTGAACGCCTCTGCCAGCGCAAGCGGCAAGGCGAGCAGCGGCGGCTGACACTAGCCCCGGCTCAGAGTCGAAACGGCGCGCTCAACAGAGCGCGCCGTTTCTCATTTCTCCTTTGATTTCGAGGCCAAGTGAAC
>JBFXBK010000022.1:0-45733 GCA_050183255.1 Polyangiaceae bacterium
CGACGTGCGCAAGGTGCGCGTCGCCTGTGTCCAGTACCAGGTCCGTCGGGTCAACAGCTTCGAAGAGTTTGCGGATCAGACCGAGTACTTCGTCGAGACCGCCTCAGAATACCGCGCGGATTTCGTAGTGTTCCCGGAGCTCTTCAGTGTGCAGCTCCTGAGTCAAGAGAGCCTGAAGAAGCTGCCGAGCCTCGACGGCATCAAGCGCCTCACCGAGCTCGAAGCGCCGTTCTTCGAGCTGATGACGCGGATGGCGAAGGACTATGGCGTGCACATCATCGCCGGCACGCATCCCATCGCCCGTGATGGGGTGATCTACAACGTCTCTCCGCTGTTCTTCCCGGATGGGCGGCACGTCGTTCAACCGAAGCTTCACATCACCCCTTCCGAGCGGAAATACTGGGGGATCACCGGCGGCAACGAGCTCCCGGTGATTCAGACTCCGAAGGCGAAGGTTGGAATTCTGATTTGCTACGACTCGGAGTTCCCGGAGGCTGCTCGGCACCTTGCGGATGAAGGCGCAGAGATCATCTTCGTCCCCTACTGTACGGACACTCGCGAGGGGCACCTGAGGGTGCGCTATTGCTGCCAGGCGCGTGCCATCGAAAACCAGGTGTACGTGGCCGCTGCCGGTGTGATCGGGAACCTCCCCAGCGTAGCCGCAATGGATATCCACTACGGGCGCGCGGCTGTCTTCACGCCGAGCGACTTCGAGTTCGCGCGGGACGGCGTGCAGGCTCAGGCGGATAGCAACGTCGAGATGTTGCTGGTCACCGATCTCGACATCAACGACCTGTACCGCTCACGCATGAGCGGTAGCGTGACGCCCCGACTCGACCGGCGGCGCGACTTGTTCGAGTTCCGGTCCCGGGTAAAGCGTAGCGAAGCCTCGCCAGAGGAGTCCGAGCCGATCGATCCGGGGGGCGACGAGTGACGGCTCGTGTCGCCTACTCCCGATAGGCAAACAGCAGGTGCCACTCGTCGTTGAAGAACAATACGACGAGCCCGTTCTCAACTTCCCAGGTGACCTTGCGCTCTATCTCCCCGCGGAAATCAGCGACCTCGTGCTCCTGTTCGTCCTCGCCTTCGGTGATGGTCGGATCACCATAGGCCTCGGGAATCACGGCGGCCGCGCTCTGCCAGTTTGGGTAGGTGAACATCATGCCGTTCACCGTGCCTTCCATGGCGTACAGGATCACCTCCGGTTTGGAGTGTCCCATGCGCGCGGGCGCGTTCGCGCACAGCGTGGTCTCGCCCTTGATCCCCTCGTACGTCAGCCGCTCTGCAGGCACCAAGCAACCAGACGCCGTGTCTGTCATCGGGCGACCGAAGTCCAAGCCTGCGAGGCTTGCTGGCAAGCGGCGCTGGTTCGGGAGGGGTGAGATGAACTCCGTGTCTCCAACCGGGATCGGCGCGGCGGCCTCGATCGGCCGCACGTCACTGGCTGCCCCGAACACCGTGGGCGAGGCCGCGCCGGTCCCTGGGGTTTGAGTTGCAGCGGATGGAGCTGCAGCGGGCGGAGTTGCCGATGCACCGCAACCCGTCAGTACGGCCACGGCGAAAAAGGCGCGCACCCACGACATCGAGCCTCCAGCATAGCAAAGGCGCGCCCGTGCGCCGCTCGTCTCGAGGGGGTCATGCCACTTTCCGTTGCCGCGCGGTCTGTTTCCGACTTCTCACAGGAGCGCCTTTTGTTCAGGGGTTCGCCGCTTCGCGGGCTGCAAACGACGAGGCCGAGGTGCGGCGCCGTGGTGCGATGTGGGCTAGCGCTTCTTGCGGGTTTCGAGCGCCAGCAGCTGGCTCCAGAAGCGCTCCGGGTGAGCCAGCACGCTGCGGGTGATCTGCACGTGGGAGGTCTCCTGGGCGCTGATCCAGCTGAGCGGTATGGAATCGAACGACAGCAGCCGCGCTCCGGGGAAGGTGAGGAAGATCGGTGAGTGGGTCGCGATGATGAACTGCGCGGCGTCTTTCCGCAGCAGGCGAGCCATGTGGCCCAGTAGCGCGAGCTGGCGCTGAGGAGACAGCGCCGCTTCCGGTTCGTCCATCAGCACGAGCCCTGGGCTGAGCCAGGTCTCGAACATGGCGAGGAACGCTTCTCCATGGGAGCGCGTGTGCAAGGAGCGCCCGCCGTAGCGTGGGTAGGGATCGACCGGAACCCCGCCGATCGCGAAATCCGGGTCGACGCTGCGTTGATCGAGCAAGCTCGCAAAGTGCGCCTGAAACTCCGCGCGGAAAAAGTAGCCGTCCTTGGGGCGCTGCCTGAAGGCGGCTTGCAGGTAGGGGGCGAGGTCGCTGTGCGAGCCTGGTGAATGAACCGAGCCGAGCTCGTTTCGGCCACCGCCGCCAACGGGTAAGTTGCTCAGCGCGGCGATGGCCTCGAGCACCGTGGACTTGCCGGAGCCGTTCTCGCCAACCAGGAAGGTGACGGGTGACTCGAAGTCGATGCGTAGACCCCGTAAGAACGGCAGGTTGCCTGGGAAGCGTGTTTCATCCAGCTGTGCGTCGTCGCGCAGCGTGAGCCGCGTCAGGAACGGTGCGTGCGCCACCATCGTTGCCTAGCACTGCCGCTTCGCGGTCTCCATCGGCGGGAACCTAGATGCTGCACGTGCTGCACTCGCAGACTCGCACCTGCCGCTCGTCATCGTAGACGCAGGCGCACCCTTTGCTGTCCGCACTCCCGCTGCACTCGTCTTCCTGCTTCAGGCACGCAAAGCCCTCACCCCGGCACGCTGAGCCGTACTCCGCGCACGACGAATGAGGGCAGTCTGAGTCGGACCTGCAGCTGGCCTGGACGCAATAGCCCACGGGGTCGCTGCAAACGCAGATTTCGTCTGCTGCGCACTCGGCATCTTTCACGCATCCGTAGAGGCACACGTTGCCTCCATCAGGGTGTGACTCTTCGCAGCGCCCGTGCGGCTTGGCTCGGCAGTCGTGATCCGATTTGCACTTGTCTTCCAGGCGCGCCATTCGTGGCCACTTGGCTTTGGGAAGCCAGCTCGAGATTCCCGAGTCGATCAGTGACTGAGCCCGCTTGTCATGGTGCGAGTCGAAGTGCCGAGCCCGCGGTAGCAGGCTCGGGCACTCGATGGCGTTCTCGCTCACGAAGGCACCCGACTCACACCTGGCAAAGCCCGTCGGCTTGCCAGGGATCAGCTCAGGCTTTGCGCCTCGGCAGTAGAAGCGCGGGCGTTGCATCAGCTCCCAGGTGTAGGTCGCCACTCCCGTACCCACGATGCATAGAGCAAGCGCGAGCAGCAGCCCGCGCCCGATCCACGCAATCCAGCGCAGCTTTCCGCTTGCCGCGTTCTCTGCCCGCGCCGCCACGACCTGAGTCTAGCGCCTTGGCATCCCGTCAGTCAGCGGCTGGTTGTCGCATGCGCGTTACCGCGCGGTCTTAGCGAGCGAATCCGTTTCTTCGCGGGTTGGCACGGTGGACGAACGCCGCGCCTCACCCCCAACCCGGGCCTCCTCGATTGCTGAGGGGCGAGTGTGACGTCAGGCGTGGGGTGACGCAAATGCGCCCCGAAAGCAGGCTAGTTCGCCAGCAGATCGAGACACCACAAGCCGTTTGGATTGTGAAAGAGGTCGTCGGCGGCGTGCCGCTCGTCTGAGGTGTGGCGTAGGCGAAACTTCGGCGCGTCCTGGGCGATGCTGAAGGTGTGACCGTCCTCGAGCTTGGGTGATTCCTCGAGGAGATACATGTTGAAGACGTTCAGCGTGTAGGCTGCTTCGGTGTCGCGCACCGAGCGCGAGACGGCGCTGTCCGGCTTGCCGAAGTGATGCATACCGCAGGAGTAGTAGTAACTCTGGCCACCGATCAGCGTGACGCAGGCTGAGTATTGGTCGAGGTGAGTGCCGGCGATCAGCTCGAACCAGTGCTCCCAGCTGTGCGCAATGCCGCTCGACTCGACCTTGATGGCGATGCCCCCGATGTCGCGCACCAAGCTGGTGAAGCGATGGATGCGGTCGCGCTCCGTGGGAAAATCCAAAGGGAAAATCAGATAGGCAACGCTCTTGTGCTGGGCGACGGCGCTCAGCAAGGGCTCCTCCAGGTGGCCTTGGCTGGCGATGCGAAAGGCCTCTTCCAGGTGAGGATCGAGCTCTTGGAAGTCGACCTCCACCCGCTCCTGAGTGTTGGTGTCGACCAGCAACTGACCAGCAAAAAGGAAGCGCGCGGGCGGCTCGTGACGGGCAACAGCCGCCAAGAACTCGCCGCGGTCTCCCCAAGGCCCCGGGATGCACAACACCAGAGGGTTGCCCATGGGCGAGAGCATCTCACGTTTCGTGTTACTTAGGCGTAGTCGGTCACAAACTGGCTCTTTCGTGCGACGAGCCCGGGACTATGGCGGAACGGGAGACAAGGACGAGGTGGGGGAGCGCCCTGGGGCGCGCGGTGGCGCTTTGGCTGCTGACTCTGAGCGTGTCCTGCGGCGGCGACGCCAAGCGCCCCCTCGCAGGCAGCAGCCAGGCACAGCCCAGAGTCGTGCCTGGCGCCAAGCAAGTGGAAGAACCGCGCGGTAATGAGCCGCCGCTTCCGGAGTCCTGCGAGCACACCTCGTTTGCCGACTCGACGTTCTCAGCTGACGGCAGCCTGTTCGTCGTGCGCTTGGCCTCCGGCATACGCGCCTACGACACAGCGAGCTGGGCACCGCGGGCGACCGAACTACGCATCGACGAAATGGCGAGCTTTCGCCTCACCCCAGATGGGGACTTCCTGTTCGGGTTCGTCCACCCGAAGGGGCTCGCGCCGAGCGGTTCCGGGCACCTCGAAGCTCTGGACACGCGAACTGGGAAACGAGTCTGGAGTTCGAAGCTCCTGCAAGGGGAACTCTATGAGGGCTCCCTCGTGATCGCCAGCGACGGGAGCTGGTTTGCGGTTGCGGTCACCGACGACGGCGACGCGTACGAGTACCACGTCGAGCTGTATGCCCTGCCTGACTTCGTGCCCCTCGCACGCTTCGACATGCCGACCACGGTCGCTCAGCTGCGACATCCGGCATGGCGCCCACGGGTGCTGCCGAAGGCACCGACGGTCCACGGAGTGCAGCTGAGCGTGCCGAACTCTCCTCCGGACTGGAGCCTGGACAAGGTTGACTTGCAACCTTTGATTCTCAGCCTCGCGTCGAGTCCTGACGCTTCGTCGCTCGCGGTTGGTTGGATGGGCAACGGAGCCGCCACTTCGCTGATCGACGTCCGCAAAGCCAGCCTTCGGGAAACGCTACCTGGCAGCTACTTCGCGTTTTCACCCAAGGGTCGCTTCCTGATGCTCGATCAGGGCTCCGGTGCCCGGGCGCTGTACGACACGAAGACGGGCAAAGGCGCGCTGTTCTACGATCCGCTTTGCCCGCCGCAGGGCAACGTCTTCAAGCCGAGCTTCAACCCGGACGAAACCCTCGTGGCGCTCGCGAGCCTTCAGTCCAACGCTTGCCTCGTGGAAACGAAGACTGGTCGGCTGCGCGGCCTCGCGCCACCCCAGCTTCCCACGGCTGGGGCGTTCGAGGATGAAGGCATCATCATTCCTGGCGCATGGCTCAGCGATGGATCCGGACTCTTGATGGCGGTGTCGACACCCGGGGAGCTAGCGCTGTTCGAGCTTGGCGCTTCCGCACCCAAGCCCCTCGGCACCGGGCTGCGAAGGGAACGCGCGGCGGCGGACAACAGCTCGAGCTATCCGGTGGTGGTCCGCAGAGGAACGGATCAGAGCCTGTTCGTGTTCACGGAATCGGGCTATCCAGGCGTGGAAATCGTCGGTGGAAGCGTCCGCAGCTTGTCGCCGCCGGAGGGCGACGTGAGGTCAGTCGTGGTCGACCCGGATGGCGAGCGCTACGCCCGCACGGACGCAGGGGGGACGACGGTGCGCTCCACGCGCACGAACGAGCCGAGCTTGATTATCGAGGGGACTTCGGACCTCGAAGTGAGCTTCGATCCCACGGGGCGCTGGCTGTATTCCGCTGATTGGGATCGTGTGAGCGTGTGGGACGCTTCGAGCGGCAGAAGCCTCGTGGCCCTGCGCAGTTGTCCAAAGTGATGCGGGAATCGAGGCTCTTTCGGTTCTCCCACCGGCTCTAGTAGCGCTACCAGTCGGATGATATCCAGGGAGTCATCCGGGAGGTTCAAGATGGAGTCGGTGATCCGTGCGTTGACGAAGTTGATCGAGGCTGACGAGGAGCTCGAGACGGAGCGGACATGCCTGGTCGATACATCCGAGGCTCCGCAGTGCATTCAGCAACTAGTGACCGCGATGCGTACACACTCCTGGGACGTCCAGCTCGGTGAGTATCGCGTCGACGACAACGGCTCAGGCAAGGTCTTCACTCTCGGTATGATCTTCGAGCTGCTGGAGGACCTGGACACCGAGCTCGACGAAGCGCTCGCCCAAGCGGGTGCTGACGGTGGCGCGCTGGAGCCTGAGGCGACGTTGCTGCTCGGGCCAGATGGTGGCGGCATGAGTCACCTCGGCGTGAGCTGGTCTGGCGGCAAGCTGAGCTTCTGCGTGGTCGAGTTCGAGGAGGATCCGAACGAAGACGGCTTGGTGAAGCACTTCAACACGCCGGGCGCGTTGTTCACCTACCTGGAGAACTACCTCACCGGCGTCAACGACGACGATGAACACGTCGCGGCGCTAAAGGCAGCGGCGGAAGCCGCCGGCGACTCCATGGAGCCCGCCAAACCGGTGCGCTCGAAGGCGCCGTAGTCAGCGCGGCTCCCAGGGCATTGGCGACCACAAGCGTAGCCTAGTAGGCTCCCTCGGGTGCTGCTGTTCAAGAAAGAGTTTTGGGACGGCCTGAAAGACGGCTCGATCACGCTCACCTTCCGCCGCTGGCAAAAGGCGCGAGTCAAGCCAGGCGGGCGCTACCGCTGCCACCCGATCGGGGTGCTCGAGGTGGATGACATTCGCCTGATTTCGGTGAAGGAAATCACTCCGAAAGACGCCCAGGCGGCGGGGTTCAGCTCGAGGGCAGCCCTCATCGATTACCTCGGGGAACTGGGCGAGCTGGGAGATGACACCGAGATCTATCGGGTGGCGCTGCACCACGGTGGCGATGGGGATCGGGTGCAGCTGGCGCTCGAAGATCAGCTCACCCCGGAAGATATTCAAGAGATCCGGGGCAAGCTCGAGCGCATGGACCAGAAGGGACCCTGGACGCTCCAGACCCTCGAGCTGATCGAGAAGCAGCCGCGCATCGCGGCCTCGAAGCTGGCCAAGCAGGTGAAGAGGGAAACGGCGCCATTCAAGGCCGACGTGGTGAAGCTCAAGAAGTTGGGACTGACTCAGAGCTTCGAGGTCGGCTATGAAGTGGCGCCGCGCGGAAAGGCGTATTTGAGTGCGCTGCGTGCTACATCACGCCGCCGAAGCTGATGCCACCCCACGGCAGGAAGCCGCCGCTTCCGACGAGTGGCGTGAAGCCGACCTTGAAGAGGAAGCCACCGTCGCGCGGCTGGTAGCGGTAGCCCACGGTAGCGGTGCCTGCGACGCCTACGCCCTCGCCGGAGGAGCGACTGCCACCAGTCTCCGCCTCACCGCTCGCGTAGAGCACGGTCGCGCCTGCTCCGAGTTCCAGGTGGTGGTTTCCGCCGCCGAGCAGGTAGTTGGCCATGAGCGGGAAGCTCATGAACGTGACGTTCGCAGAGTCGTCGCCTGCGGAAGCGGACAGCGAGATGTAGCTGAAGCCAACACGGGCTGCGACGTCGTCCGTCAGGTTGCGTTCGTAGTTGAGTGAGTAGAGGCCACCGTTGCCGAGGAGCTCGATATACAGCGAGTTCTTGGCAGAGCGCGTGCTCGGTGCCTCAGCTTCGTCTGTGCCCGTATCCGTGGGGACATCATCGGCGACAGGGCCGACGCCAGGCTCCGCCGCGTAGGCGTTCGAGGCAAGCAGGGTGAGGGTGCTGAGGGCGATGAGTGAACCAATAAGTGTGCGCATGATGTGCTCCTTGAGACTTGAACACCTACGGGGTCAGCGGAGCCTTCTTCCCAAACGCGCCACAACCACACCAAAAGGCGAGCGGTTCTCGTTCGATTGAATAGGTGAGATTCTCCGCCGTCTCAGGCCAATCGACCGCCCTTCTTGGGGGGAGAGGAACGTTGGCTCAACGCCTGAGAACCCGCGCGAACCTTAGCTAGGGTCGCACCGTCCAAGTCCGACCGCGTGGAAGCCCGACCGCGCGGAAACCCTCCAAGATTCGACCGTCGAGACGCTCGAGGCGCTGAGAGATCAGCGGGCAGGTGCAGTCGCCGAGCGCTCTCTGGTGCGCGCGGTGAGTACGCCCACGGTGCCGAGCTGCGTTGCGCGTTCGCCGACTTGAAGAGGTACTGAATCGTATCGCTAGCGGTGCTATCCCTAGGCGCATGAAGACGCGGCGCAGGCTTCTGGCGTTCGGTTGGGGTTGGCTGATGTTCGGCTGCGGCAGCGCTCCTCCCCCCCAAACCCTTGCGGAGAGTCCGAAGGCGACGAGCGCGCCGACTCCGGAGCCCCCGACTTCCGGAGCGGCTGTCCCTACGGCTTCCTCTGCGACTTCTGCGCCGGCGCCCTCAGTGGCTGCGGATGACGCGCCGCCGGCGGAGGAACAAGACCGTTTTGCCAAGGTTCCGGGTCTCATCAAGCTCTACCAAACTGAAGGGCCGATGGATCTCGACGAGCGCTGCGGTGACTACGAGGTGCGCACGCGGCTCAGCAAGGACCAGACCCGCGTCGAGATCGTTAATGCCGCGGGGAAAATTGTGAGGCAGTTCAAGCCGGCGCCGGGGCTCGAGCGCCATGAACCCGCATGGTGCTTCGACGTCACTGGTGACGGTGTCCCGGAGCTGGCGTTGACCAAGACCACCGGCGGCGCGCACTGCTGTCACGAGAATACCTTGATCTCGCTGACGCCCAAGCTCGAGACCCTGGTCGTGCACGCGCAAGGCAACGGCAGCATGGACCTGTTGACTCCCGTGGACGTCGACGGTGATGGCACCTGGGAGCTGATGGACACGAATGACGTGTTGGTCGGCGAAGGCTCCGAGCCCTACGCATTCACTCGTTTCTTTCCGGTGATATTCCGCCTGCACGATGGCAAATACGTGCGCGCCACGAAGCTGTTCCCGGACTACCTCAAGGCGGAACGCGAGCGCGCGATGAAAGAGCTGTCAGCCTGTGCCCCGGGTTGCTGGAACGGAGGGGAGGGCGAATACGTGCTGGGTCTAAGCCTGCTGATCGGCGACTGGGACAGCTTCAAGCAAACAGCCGGTTGCCCGGAGCCAGCTCAAAAACAGCTAGAAAAGCTCGGCAAGCGAATCATCAAGTCGTTGCGCTAGCCCCATCTATACTTGCCGCGATGAAGCGTTACCTCTGGATCCTGATTGTCGCCCTGGTCGCCTGCAAGAACAGCGGCGGCATTTCGAACGCGCAGCTCGGGACACTGAAAGGCAGCGGGTCAAACCTTTCGATCAAGACTCCTGTGACCAAGCTGGCGAGAGTCCCTGGCAACCTGGGCGAGATCGACAAGGCATTCGGGATCTGCTTTGACTATGCGAACGGTAGTTCCCTGGGGAAAATGCGTATCGTCATGCACACGCCAGCCCCGCTGACGACCGTTCGCCTACCCGGGGGCGAACACCCGAAGCCGAATCAGGTGATCCTGGACGTCCCTTCGCTCAGCGGCAGCGGCACGCATTGCCAAGACATGTATTTCGACGCCGATGACCCCTTGGGCACTTGGACTTTCGATCTGGAGCGGGACGGCAAGTCGCTCCAACACTGGAACCTCGAGGTTACGGCGACCTGAGAAGACAACAAATTAGCGCAACGCCCGCTGGTAGTCCTCGAAACGGATCTTGGCGATGCGCTTGCGATCTCCGGTGCGCACGACGATGCCCTCTGGGCGCTTGCTGGTGCCCTCAACCAGCACGGCTTGGCTCTCCGGTAAGTGCCGGAGCGCCCATGCTTGCGTCCCAGCCAGATCCAGAGGGGGCGCTTCGGCACTGAGTTGGGGCACCCGCACCACGCCAAGTTGCTCTGCGATGGTCGCGAGGCGCTCGACACTGACGAAGGGCTGCCCGCCGTTGTCTCTCCATGCGGCAATGCTGCGTGGCTCTAGCTCGAAGAAGTCGCGGTCTAGCTCGAGCACGTCGAACAGCCGGAAGCCAGGGCGTCCGTCGGAATAGGCCTTGTGGGCTTGGGTCGCCTTGACGCCGTAGAGTTCACCGTAGAACACCGTGACCGGCGCAGCGCCTGGACGGAGCCGCGAGAACAGCTCGAGCTCGTACGCTGCGTCCACCATGCCAAGCGCCGGATTCGCGATGTGTTCGCCAGCCCGATGCAGGAGCTCCTTGCGGCTCGCGACGAACGTGCCTTCTTCGCAGAAGATGATGCGCAGGTTCGTGCCATCGATCTTCTCGGTGCAGAACACCGGCTCGCTCCCGAAGTCCACAGCCAGCTCCGAGCTGAGCCGACCGCGATTGTCCATGGCGTGATAGGTGAGGATGGACGGGTAGCGGGTCGCCGACTCCAGGCGGCTCAAATGCTCTTGTTGGTCAGCCCACTCCCTGCTCCCGAGCGAAGTCATGCTGGGGCGGAGGATAGCGCTCGTGCTCTACCAGCGCGAGGGCGAGTGATCGCTAGCGGGACCCGCAGTCTCCGCCCGATCCGTCACTGGGAAGAGGTGATCGGTACCAGCTCGCTCAACGGCCGCGGCTGTTCACCCGCGGCAGCGGACGGAGGCACCAGCGCGAACGATCTCAAGCTGCTAGGCAACGGTCCGAGCACTGTCTCGAGGATTTCTCGTGCTGCGTATCGATACAGGTGGCTGTTCTGACCTTCGAGATCGAACTCGGTCGCAGAAACGAGAATGATACTCCGATCCCCCTGGGCGTCCTGCGGCAACAGCAGGAAGTTGATGTCTGGGTAGGCCAGCACCAATTCCTGTCCGTCATCGTCTTGAGTAATGACGTGCTCCGGGAGTGGACCGCTGCCCGCACAGAAGGTCCATCCGGTGAGCTGAGGTGCCCGTTCCAGCAGCGCCCGTTCCAGGCTTGGGGTGTCCAATCCTGCGCGAAATCTGAGATCGATCGCCTCGCGTTCAGCGTCGAAGCTCACCTGCACGATAACAGGGTCCGCGATGTGAGCATCCAGGCCTTCGAAGACCTTGGCGATGACCGCATCAACAGCGGCCCAGTCTTCAGTGCCAAAGCCGCGTTTCAGACTCTTCTCGAACGCGTCCGCATTCGTCTCGAACCATTTCCAGAAAGCCTCGATCTCGGAGTGGTTGGGCGACACCGAGCGAAAGCTAGTGCTGAACGTTGTTCGCCGTCAATCCACGCCTTGAATCCGCACGGAGTCGGTTGTGTGACGCGAACTTGCCGGTTGCAACCGGTTCCAGGGGCCTTGCGAACCTTGGTTCACGCCACCTTGTGCTCGTTGAGGTTTTCTCGGCGGAATAGCGCTTTCTGCGCGGGAATTGCCCAGGCACGCTTCTTGATGAGACGCTTCTCGGTCACGGGCACTGGCGGCTCGGGAAAGGGAGGCGGAATTGAAGGCAAAGCTTGGGCTGATGTTTGGGGTGGCGGCGTTGGGGCTTGGCTTGAGCGCAGGGGAGGCCCGTGCGGAGTCAAAGCCGGAAACGCACGATGGCTTCTACTTGCGGCTCTCGATCGGCGGCGGCTACGCGCGCGACCAGTTCAAGTACAGCGGGATCTTTGGCGCGGATACGGAGGGCAGCGGCGAAGGCAGCTCCGGTGTGTTCGAGGTGATGTTGGGCGGCACGGTGGCCAAGGGGCTCGTCGTTGGCGGCGGGTGGACCGTCGAGCGCGTCGTCAACCCGAAGGTGGAGATTGAGAGCGTCGACGTCAGCGAGGACTACAGCCTGGGCACGCTCTTCACTTTCGGACCGATGATCGACTGGTACCCGGACCCGAACAGCGGCTTTCACCTGGGAGGCATGATTGGTGCGTCGGCCCTGAGCACCAAAGACCGAAACGGCGGTGAGACCGATAGCGACGCTGTGGGCGGCGGCGGGGAGTTCTTCATCGGCTACGAGTGGTGGGTCGCCGACGAGTGGGGCGTCGGTGTTGCCGCACGGTTATTTTCTGCGACGTTGATCGATGAGTTTGTGGTCGGTGACGTCACCCACAACTGGACGTCAGGTGGGGTGATTTTCACCGGCACGTTCCACTAGCCAGTCCCTCGCGCCGCCGTGCTACGCTCGATGCGTGGTGCAGAAGCTGTGCTCGTGTCTGAGCGCCTTGGCGCTGGTTGGTTGCGCGTCCAGCGTGCAACCGCCGGTCCCGGCTCCGGCGCCAGCAGTAGTAACCAGTGCACCGCAGCCAGCGCCCGTCGAACCCGACGCAGTGGCTGCAGCGCGTTGCCCCGAAGCCTGGCAGCAGGCGCGCGCGTGGGCGTTCTCCGCTGACGGTCGCGTGTTCGCGGTCGCGGAGCCCGATCGCGTCGAGGTCTTCGACACGGGCACCTGGACCCGCCGTTTCGCTCTCCCGCTCGCCTGGTATGCCGAGACGCTGAAGCTCAGCGACGACGGACGCTGGCTCTTCGTGTGGTTCTGGCCTCCGCCGGACGTTGCTCCCGCGGTGCTCGCGGTGGTGGACGCGAAATCCGGTGTGGAAATTGGTCGGCGCGAGGCGGGTGACCATGACGTTGACCAGGGCTTCGTGGCTGCCCCGGACGGTAGCTGGGTGGCGATCGCCGCGCACACCACGGGGATAGAGCCTCCTCGCGTGGAGCGCCTGGCGTTGCCTGGGCTCGGACTCAAGTCATTCGACCCGAGTGGGAAGGCGACGGACCCGGCGCGGCCGAAGTGGAAACCGCGCAAGCTCCCGGCGGGGTCCAGACTGGCCAACGGGGACGCGGAGTGGAATGCGGATCGCTTCGAAGGTGCCGAAGGGGTGCGCCACGGCGCGCTGCTCGCGAGCGCGGACTCGAGTCGGCTGGTCATTGAGTGGCTCGGCGCGGAAGGTGCTCACGTCAGCGTGGTCGACGCGGCTGCAGGTGAGTTGCTCGCTTCGTTGACCGGAAGCGACCCGCACCTTGGCGGCGAATGGCTCAGTGTGTTTCGCGCGTCTGGGGGCGTGACGCTGTGGAACTTGCAGCTTGGCCGGGGGCGGATGTTCTACGACCCTTGGTGTACGCCGCTGTCGGATCGCGCGGCGCCCGTGTTTGCCCCGGGCGGTGGCCTCGTCGCTCTGCCTGGGCATCCACGCGCTTGCCTCGTGGAAACAGCGAGCGCGACGTTGAAGGGCACGCTCCCCAAGGGCTTGCCAACGGCTGCTCAGGCAGGCGACCACGTCGTGCCCACTCACTGGACGAGCGACGGCCAGGTGCTGCTCTTGCGCGCCAGCCGTCGCCTGTTGATGGCGCGGCGAGACGGTGAGCTGCTGGAGCTCCCCGGTAGCCCTGAGGCGGTGACCAACGTGCCCGACGAGTCGCGCATTTTTCAGCGCGCGAAGGACGCGAGTCTGTTCTGGCTCGGAGATTCTGGCTTCCCCGCGCTGGAGTGGCGCGCCAGCATGCTACGGGAGTTGGTGGTGCCGAACGGCTCGCCAAGCCGCACGTGGGTGAGCCCGGATGGAGAGCTCTTCATGCGCGAGCGCGAGCAGCCAATCACGCTGCGTTCCACTCGCGATTCCACGGCACAGGGTAGCTTGGTAGCTGACGGCGTGCGCCTAGCCGGCTTCGATCCGTCGGGGCGCTGGGCGGTCACGTCGAGCGCTGACCATGAATTGACTGTATGGAAAATAAGCAACGGGCACGCCGAGCTACAAATCCCTGGGTGTTTGGGGGAGAGCGATGAGTAGTAAAACCGCGCGCTGCCTCGGTAGCTGCGTCTGGGGGCTTTCGCTCCTCGCGTGCAGCCCTGCGGCGGACCGCCCGCCGCCTCCGTTGCCGCCAGCGATCGCAACCAGTGCGGCGCCGGAGCCAGCTGCGCCGCCACCCACGGTGTCGCTCGAAGTGGCGCTCCTGGACGGCGACCCGAGTCGCCTCGCGGTGCGCTTGAAGGTGCCTCGTGCGGTGTTGCCTCCCGGTACCAAACTGCTCGAGCTTCCACTGATGAGCGAGCCGTTTCGCGAAGCCGAAGGCTTCGTGAGCTTCCTCAAGTCGGCGGATGGCTCGGCGTACTCGGGGCAGTTCGACGTATCGGCGAGCGGAACGCCGCCTGAGCTGGCGCTCGATATCGCTTACACGGTGGACCTCTCCCACGAACAAGCAGGGCCCCGCAACGGCATCGACGAGGTCCCGTTCAGGACCACCACTGGTTGGTTCCTTGCGGGGCGCGCGTTCATTCCCACGTTGAAAGCCGATGGCGTGTTGCTCGATGTTGGCACGCGCCTCAGCTTTCCCCATGCGGAAGCGTCAGATGCGTTTGGTGCGGTGCCTGAAGCCGGCCGAGAAGGCACGACGGTCGCGCTGCGTGACGCCTTCTACGTGCTCGGGGAGTCGAATGAAAAGCATGTGGTCGTGGACGGTCGTGTCTTTCGCGTGATGAGCGGCGATCTCACACCGGATAGCAAGCTGCGCGGGTTGGTTCGCAACACGGCCACCCTGGCGACTCGGCACTTGGGCCCGCTCGACAACCGCCCGCGCCTCGTCACCGTGAACTTGCGCGACAGCGTGCGCGCCGGTGGTTCCGTGGGGTACGACACGAGCGTGGTTGGTCCAGAGCCACCCGAGAGCGCCAGGCAGAGGATTGGGCAGATCCTGATCCATGAGCTACTTCATCAGTGGTCTCAGGCTGACGTGGCGTGGCTGTCCGAGGGCTTCACCCACTACTTCGAGCTCAAAGCCGTGAATGCGGTGGACGGGTCAGCGCAGACTCAGGCGCTGGCGCTCGAGCGCTTCTTGCCAGAACTCGAGGTGTATCAACTGTCGAGCGACGGCAAGCCGCTGCGCGAAGCCCAGGGCAACGCTGCCTACGCTGGTGGCGCGATGCTGGCGTTTTGCGTGGACGTCGAGCTCTCGAAGGCGGGCTCTTCGCTGGAAGCGGTGTATCGCAGTGCCCGCGGGGAGGGGAGAGGCACCACCGAAGAGCGTTTCCGGGAGGCATTGAACAAGTACCCGAGCGCGAGCGCACGCATGGATGAGCTCCTAGCCGTCGGCAGCGACTTCCCGCTCTCCGAGTGCCTCGAGCAGAGTCGAGCGGATGTCACCCTCACGGAGTATGAGGGCATGGAGATGCGAGATTTGGCGCTGAACGTGCTCAAGGTCAGCGGCTTCAACGTCTGGGACACGCTGGTCGAGAGCACGCCCGAAGGCTCGAAGTTCGAGCGCGGGGACCAGCTGTTGAAGCTACACGACAGCGCGGAGCCGCCGTTCGCTCAGTTGCCCTGGGTGCTCCGCAAACTGAGAGCGGGACAGCACTTCAAGGCAGTGGTGCAGCGCGGTGACACGACGGAAACCATCGATCTGGTCATGCCGAAGCTCGACCCGAAGCAGCGCCCGAAGCGAGTCCACATCGCGCCAGGAGACGTGCCGCGCACGAGCGACTTCACGCCGCTCTTGAGTTGGTCGGAGACCCCGTAGGTCGAGGCCTCCGCCGCCGCTAGTTGGCGCAGCTCATTTCCGTGTTGTTGGTTCCGACCAACTTGCGCGTCGTGCAGCCACGCTTGCACTTCTTGTGAACGACGAAGCGTTGCGCCGTACAAGTCAGCAGCGCCTTCTTGTCGGAGGAACAGGCGGTGCGCTCGGAGTCGACACATGGATCGCCGACGTCTGCGATGTGGTCGTCGCACGAGAGCGTGTAGCCGTCGCCGTCCTTGTTGTGCGCCAGACGACAACCGTCTACACCCTTGCAGGTGGAGATCACCGCATAGTGGCCACTCACGCAGCGCAGCTCCGCCTTGTGATCCGTCGAGCACGACGCATCGAGGTTGGTGCACGGATCATTCACCTCGGCGAGTGTGTGGTCGCAGCGTACGGATTGGCCGCCGTGGATCACCTCACAGCCGTTTGGCCCCTTGCAGCTCTCTGCGATCGCGAGCTTGCCATCCACACCGCAAGTGAGCTGTGCCTTCCCATCCCGCGTACACGCAGCCTGCAGCCCCGCGCACGCTTCTCCGACGTCGGCGATGGGATTGCGAGGCGCGGGCGGAGCTGGAGTCGGCACAGCGCTGCGAGACGCGACAACGGACACCGCGCCTGCGATCATCGCGGCCGCTACGACGCCGCCAATGGTCAGGGCGAGGAAGTTCGAGCGTGGTGGCTCCGGCGCAAGCGGGCGCGGCGCCACCGGATGCGGCTTGTACAAGGCTGGTGGATGAAACACCTCCCAGAGCTCGTCGGGTATCAGGGACTGCGTGTTGCAGTAGCTGCACGTTGGAGTGCGGGTGGAGCCGTCGATCAGCAGCTGAGCGCCGCACTTGCCGCAATCGAACTGAATTGGATTGATTCCGGACCTCATCGCTCGCGACTCGGCTACTCCAGGAATTCCAGACGGAAACTGCGCCCCGAGCCTTCAGCTTCGAGATAGGCTGCGAACAGCAAGAGCTCCTGGCGGAGCTCGCTGGCCAGTTCAACGGCACCTGAGTGCTCGGGCGTGGCGAGCGCCTCAGCGCAGCGCCGCAGGCTGGCTACCCCGTCAGCGACCGCGAACCAGTCCTCCCAGGGCCCCAGCAGCTCGTCGAGCTCTTCTGGTTCGCCATCGAAGTCTTCCGGCACTTCTCGCAGATCCGCGAAGCTCGTCAGCGGTGTCGCCCCGATGGCGTGTGCCACCTCGTCCAGCTCTTCGATGCACTGAAGCAGCAACGCCCCGTCAGAGTTTGGCGACGCTTGGCTCGGTGGGTTCAAGATTGGCCACAGTCCCGCAGACATAGCGACGCTCCGCTCGAATGCGGCGAGTGTATCAGCTAGTCGACAAAGTGTGCGTAGCGTCCCTCAGCCAGCTTGCGCTTCATTTCCGTAACCTGTTCCTCGGGCATGTTCTTGTGTGCGGGATCGCCAGGGCCTTGCGGGGTCCCGGTGAGGGTTCCGTCGCGGAACGCGTCCAGCGCTTCGCGCATCAGCGTCGCCGATAGCTGGACCGTGGCGTGGCACAGCTTTTCGTAGGTGTCGCCGCGGTGCACCGGGACTTCTCGGCGTCCGACGATGGGGCCGGTGTCGATCCCCGCCTCGATGAAATGACACGTGCAGCCAACGCGCTCGTCCCGCGCGATGGCCCAGGCCACGGACGCTGACCCACGTACTTCGGGCAGCAGACCGGGGTGCGAGTTCAGGGTGCCATGACGCGCGGGTTCGAACACGTGGGGCTTGAGGATGCGTGTCCCCCCGAGCACGATCAGATCTGGCGACAGCTCGCTGAGCAGCGCTCCACAGCGCGGGTCGTTGTGGTTCGGAACGACCTCGACCGGTACTCCTTGCGCCAGGGACTCGAAGGTGGGCGGCAGGGGGAAGCCCTGCATCCTCACCAAGAACTTTTCGCGTTCCACGTCCGCGACCGCCGACGCCTCCACGATACATAAATCCGGACGGAAACCACCAGCGAGCAATTCTTGCAGCATGGCGCGACCATATGGGTGCTCATCGAGCACGAGAAATGCCCAAGAAAACCCGCCAGCTGTTCGGCTCACGAGGTCCTCCGCATTTGGGGGTGAGGGAGCGCTGTCAAAGTCGCGGGCGAGGCGATGCGCAAGAGCTCGAAGTCCGCAGTTGGCTCGAAGAAGGCGTAGGACATGCCGGCGGGAATTGCGACGCTGTCACCCACTGCCAGCGTCACCTGCTCTTGCGCCTGGCTCGTGAAGCTGGCGCTGCCTGCTGAGACGAAGAACATGCAGAGTTCACCATCGTGGCTGAAGTGCTGATCCGTAGGGATCTCGCGCAGCACCTGCACGTCGACGAGACCCGCGCTGGCTTGCGCCAGGCCGGTATCCCGCGCCTCACCGAGAGAGGAGGGTCGCCATGGGGCACCGGCCGCGATGTGGTGGATGAAGCGCTGACCCGTAAACTCTCGCTCGTAGGCTTTGGTTGGTAGCGCGAGGTCGTGTTCGCGGAAGGTCGGGTGCGCCCCAGGACAGGCGATCTCCACCACCTCGAGTCCGGCTGAGCAGGAGAGAACGCGGTGGCGAATGTGCGGTGGCTGAAGCACGCAGTCGCCTTCGCGCATCACGATCGGATCACCGTGAGACTCGTACACCACCTCCACCCAGCCCCGCTGCACGTAGATGGCCTGGAAGAGGATCTGGTGGTGATGGACGTAATCCGGCACCGGCCCCGCGTCGCGGATCTGAATGTGCGAGGCGATGTAGCGGCCGCCTTGACGGTCCGGGATCAAGTCGCGGTAGCGCATGCCTGCGCGGCCCTCTACCCAGCGAGCGTCCGCCACGCGGCTGAGGACGAACGAGCTGACGAGTGGCGGGACCTCGAGAGCCGTTTCCGCGTTGATCAAGACTCGAGTGCCGTTCGGCGCGAAGAGTTCCTCCTGCGCGCTCGCTGTGTGCGCTTCGAGGCGTAGCGTTCCTGGCGCGCCTTCGCCCCGCTCCAGGCGGATCCGCAGGCCATACCCAGAGAGCTCCGCGACAGTGGGGTCGTCGGCAGGAGCAATCATATCCAGGCGGAAACCAAACGACTCGAAGAACTCCACGTTGGGCGCGAGTTCGGCGCAAGGCAATACCGCCGCCGCAGATCGGAACCCAGTAGCCACTACTTCACTTGCTTCAACGCTACGACGTCCCCATCGACGCTGACTTTGCAGCTACCGTCCAAGTTGCCAACGCCATCCCACTCGAGCGCGACGCGAACTTCCTTCGCCTCACCGTCGAGTTCGACCGAAGCGTGGAGCTCCCCAAGACCGACCAGCGACCAGGTCCGGCGCGCGATTTCCTCGCCGTCCCAGGTCACTCGAAAGCCCTTGGTCCACTCGTTCCGGTCCACGACGATCGCGTGTCCCTGATACTCGCCCTCCCAACGCGTTCCTAGGATCCCCATGTCGGAAGCCTACTCGGGACGACGAAGCTTGAACAATGGATCGGTAGCGTCAGCACCGCGATCAGCGGACAAGGATTTCCGGCACTTCCACCGTGCGAGAGCGCAGGAACTCCCCGAGGGCCTTGGCTTGGCGGTCGAAACGCACGGTGGCGACGGCGCCGCCTTGGAGCAGGCCGCGGATCACGAAGTTCACGGCGCGGAGCTTCGGGAGCTCGTAGCGCTCGATAGGTAGGTTCGCTGCTTCGGGTAGGAGCTGTCGCAGGCGCTCCACGCCGAGCTCCTGGCAAAGCCATGCGTACCCCTCGTCGGTGCGGGTCCAGAGCCCCACGTTGGCGTCGCCGCCCTTGTCGCCTGAGCGCGCGTCAGCGACGTGGCCGAGGGGTGCGCGCACAGTGTTGCCTCGGGGAACCGATACGGCGGGCTCGGTTGCGGTGGAGGGGAACCTCACCCCCTGATCCAGCTCGGACGCGGAGAGCATTTGCGGAGGGAGCGAGATCTCCTCGACGCGCCCGTCGGAGTGGGTGAGGCGCACGTCCAGATCACTTTGCTTGACCACGGTGGGCCAGTAGCCGGTGGCTTCGCTGGCGGCGCCGGGCAGCTCCATGGCGAAGAGGCCTGGGTAGCTGGAGAGCGCCAGCTCGATCAGCGCGGCGCCGAAGGGGCGCGAGACGAGATTCTCGTCGTCGCTCGTGGCGATCACTCGCAGGAATTGCATCGCTTGATCCTGGTTGAGCGGTGTATCGGACGTTTCCGCGAGGACGGGCGCGCCGAGGCGCTGAAACACCAGCTCCACCGGCTTGCTCTTGAACGCAGCCCGGGTGGTCTGCTCGAACAGCGCCTGCTTGGCGTCCAGCTCGAGTCCGACGAGCGCGAAGGTCATCTCGTTGCGAAACCGACCCTTGCAGGTGATCGCAACCTTGGTCGTGTCCGGAGGGGGTTCTCCCACGACGCTGCGCAGAGCGACGTGGTCTGCGTCGAGCTGCTCGAGCTCGATGCTGTCGAGGCGTGTCGTGACGTCGGGGTTCAGGTAGCGCGGACCACCGACTTCGTACACGAGCTGGGCGGTGACGGTGCCGACGCTCACCTCGCCCGCGGTGCCCGGGTGCTTCGTGATCACGCTGCTGCCGTCCTCGGCGACCTCCGCGATGGGGAAGCCGGGGCGCGACAGGTCAGCTACCTCGCGGAAAGACGAGTAGTTGCCGCCCGTCGCCTGGGCCCCGCACTCGATCACATGACCCGCGGCGACCGCACCCGCGAGCTTGTTCCACTCGCCACGCTGCCAGCCGTGCCACCAGGCGGCCGCGCCGACGACCAGCGACGCATCGGTGACCCGCGGGCAGACGACGATGTCCGCGCCCGCGGCCAGAGCTTGCACGATGCCCCACGCGCCCAGGTAGGCGTTCGCGGTGTGCACGAAGTCATCGCCGCGCGGAAGCAACTCGCCGGATTCGAAATGAGGGAAGTCACCGTTGCTGGCTCGCAGGCTCGGCAGGCGCTCTCGCAGATCATCGCCGGTGAGGGTCGCGACCTTGGGCTCGAGGCTCATGGCGGCGCCGAGCTGCCGGAGCGCGCTGGTGAGACCGTGGGGATTCAGGCCGCCCGCGTTGACGACCAGCTTGATGCCGCGCTCGAGCACCGCACCAAACACTGGCTTCAACTGCAGCGCGAAGGTCGGCACGTAGCCTTTCTCTGGGTCGCGCGCGCGGTGTTTGCCGAGGATCGACATCGTCACTTCCGCCAAGTAGTCGCCGGTCACCACGTCTACAGGGCCTCCGCTGACCACCTCCTTGAGGGCGCTCAGGCGGTCTCCAAAGAAGCCGGAGCAGTTGGCGATGCGAACGGGGCGCGCTTCAGGCATTGGCGGAGCGTACTTGAGGCGCCACGCGTGAGCACTCAAAACACCGCTCCAGCAGCGCGGCTGCGCTAGGCTGAGGCTGGATGTGGGACGACGGGCTAGATGACATCGACTGGGAGGAGCTGGAGGACGCGTATGGTCCTGCAGTCGATGTGCCGGATCAGCTGCGGCTCTTGGCTAGCGGAGGTGACGACTGGGATGAGGGACTAGGCGCGCTGGAGGCTGGGGTGTTTCATCAAGGGGGGTGCTTCGATGCCACTCCCATTGCCGTGCGGTACCTGATCCGCATGCTCGAGGGCGCGCCGGATGCGCCCGTGCCCCAGGTGCTGGAGTTCCTCGCGCGGCTCAGCATGGGGCACCTGGTAGACGTGGTTCAGGGCTTCGATCCGTTGGCATTTCGTAGCTCTCCACCGTCTGCTGACTATCCAGAGGGTGCGGCGACGGTTGAAGCCGTGGCGGCCGGTGCCGACGTGTACTTGCGACTGCTGTCGCACCCACAGCCCGACGTACGGGCGAGCGCGGCGTTTTTGGTTGCTGGAGTTCCGAGTTGCCGAGAGGGAGCGCGCGAGGCGCTGCCCGAAGCGATCGAGGTGGAGACCAGCGAGGTCGTCAAGGCGTCCTTGGTGCTGTGTTGCGCGCGTCACGGCCAGGGGAGGCCGCTACTGGAACTCATCCATGACACGTCGCTCCTCGTGCGCGGCGCCGCCGTGGTTGGCGCGGCGTGGCTCGAACAGCCGCTGGACGACGGGCTGACCGATGTCTTGTGTGAGAGCGCGCTCTCGAACGAGCTGGTCGAGGCGTTTCCGTGGGGGGAAGAGGGCGGGCTCGCCGCACTGGCGGTGGGCGCGCTCGCCATGCGGCGCGACGGCCAAGCCTTGGAGCGAGTCTTGAGGGACCGCCTCGAGCGTGGAGAGCAGCCCTGGGTCCGTGAATTTCCCCAGCCCGGGCAGCCGTATCTCCCGCCGGATGAGCAGACCATCCTGATCGATGCGGTGCTGCGCGCGCTTGCCGCCGTGTGCGCCCCCTTGGCCTTTCCAGAGTTTTACGAGCGTGAGGAGCCCGCGCTCCCAGGTGAACTCAGCGCATCCCAGCGCGAGCTACTGCTGCAATCCGTGCGGGCCGGACTCCCGCTACCCTTGCGGGCGCTGCCCTGGTTCCAGCTGCCCGTTCTGGAGCGTTTCCTTGCGGATGGATCGGGGCCGCTCGAGGCACCGCTCATGCTGCCTGATGACACAGAGGACACCACCTGGCGCGTGCTGCTGCGGATCGCCGACAAGGAGTGTCCGCCGGAGCGGCGGGAAGCCGTGCTTCAGGCGCTGCTGAGTCAGCGTGAACCCACTGCGGTCCTCGAGCTGTGCTGGGATCTGCTGAGCGGCGCCTACGCCGGGCCTACGGGCTTCGGCAGTTGCTTGCCGTTTGCCAAGTGGGGCCCACTGCTCACGCACCTGGAGCAGCACGCCGAGGCGCTGGAGCCAAGGCTCCTGGAGCTGGTGCGAGAGCCACACCCCGCGGAAGCGCCTCGCTCGGAGTTGCTCGGAAGGCCGTTGTTTGCCCTCTCCAAGGCTCACGGAGGCGTACTCGACCCAGCGTTTGACGGCGTGCTTTTACGCGGTGCTCTACAGTCCGGACAGAGCGTGGGCAAGGGAAGTCCTGGAGTCGCTGCCGGTGGATCGACGCAGCGCTTGGGTGGGGCGCCTGCGCAACGCCTACACCATCGCTCGGTACATCGAGCTGTGTGACCGCGACGAGGTGCGGCGTCACGTGCTCGAGAGCCTGAACGGCTGGGATCGCCACCGGGAGCAAGCGCGCCAGCTCTTGACCCAGCTGTTCACGGCGGAGGAGCTTGCGGCTGCCATTGTCGCTCGGAAATCAGAGCCGGAGACCAACGCGGACGCGCTGCGCTACCTGGAGCTTGCGCTGCGCGCGCTTGCGCCGGAGCATCGCCTCGAGGTGTCGCGCACGGACACAGGCTTGCGTTGCTCGTTCCGTACGGCAACTGGAGATGAGTTGAGTCGGGCAGACGTCGAACCTCACCCCAAGATCGAGGAGCTCGAGCCGCTCTTCGAGCGCCTGCCTGATGCGCTGCGCATCGTGCTCGACTTCGACGATCACAGCCTGGGCTACCGCCTGCAGCGGCTGCTCTCGGAGCTTGGGATCCTCTCGGTGCGCTTCGGGAACTCGAGCATCGAGCGTTCACACGTCAAGCAGCTGGAATTAATAGATATTCCAGCCTAGTTGGCGCGGTTGGCATGGAAAGCGCTGTGGCATTTAGTAAATGTCAGGGTACATTTGCGTCCATGCGGCCGACTCTGGATGCCTATGTCGACCACCTGAGGGCCCTGCCGTTCGTGCGGGATGTGACTGTCGCAGAGTCCGATGCTTGGCGAGGTCGCTACAGGGTCGACGCGGTCCTGCGTGTGGCCACTCCGACTGGTGAGAGATTGCTGGCGGTCGAAATGAAGGGCAGCAACTTTTCGCGAGGCATGGTCGACCAGGCGATCGTGCTGAAACGCGAAGTCGACAATCTCTTGGTCGTTGCCCCGGTGATCGGGGCGGGGGTGGGTGAGCTGCTAGTCAAGCACGGAGTCAACTTCATCGATCTACGCGGCAACTGTTATCTCGACCTGGGCGGCGAGTATGTCGCCCACGTCGTTGGGAGAGGCGGACCGACTCCAGCCCCGCCGCGCGCACTACGAGCGCCGTCGTATCAGGTCTTGTTCGCGCTCCTCGCGGAACCAAGCCTAGTTTCCGTTTCGGAACGAGCCCTCGCAACCGTCGCAGGGGTGAGCCGACAGCCAGCAGTGACGGTCAGAAAGCTGCTTCTCGATCTGGGGTATATCGTTCAGCACGCGCGCGGATGCGCGTGGGTGCAAAGCGGTCAGCGCAAGGCGCTCGACCTTTGGCTGTCTGGATACCTCACCACACTGCGCCCTTCCTTGTTGGTCGGAACGTTTCGCACCCCGGATTCCGATCCGGACGCGCTGGAGCGTCGAATCGAGCCCCTACTCGATGAGCTATCCGAGTGGCGCTGGGGTGGAGGGGCAGCCTGCAGTCGGCTCACGAGTTACTTTCGAGGGGAAAAGACCGTGGTGCACATCCAGGACTCCCCGTTGGACGTGGGCCGCCGGTTGAAGGCCATTCCCTCCATGGATGGCCCCTTGATTGTGTTGCGTTCGGCTGGTCCGAAGAGCTTTGAGGGAGCGTCAGCGGATACGGTGCATCCCCTGCTCGTCTACGCGGAGCTCGTTGCAGACGGCGGTGAGCGCGCCCTGGACGCGGCTCAGGACCTTCGGGAACGGTTTGAGTTTGGAGTGGATCGTTGAAGCCCGATTCGCTTTCAAACGCGCAAATCGCCACCCTGATAGCCGTTCGAAATGGTCTACCCCAGGCCTGCTGTGTACTGATCGGTGCGGCCGCGCTGGGGTGTCACCTCGAGATGACGTGGCGCAAGACCGCTGATCTCGATCTAACGATCCTCGCGGATCTCGCCGCGATACTGGAGGACTACCTGCGAGCGGATGACCCTCGGCGATGGGAGAGCCCGTTGCTAGAATTGGCGCTGGAGTTCGAGGTGCAGTCCGCGTGGGCGCTTGGGCGCGACGTGTGTGATATGGCGACGGTGAAACACCTGGAAGTCATTGAGCGGTTCATCGCCGTGGTGTGTGACGAAGACAGGCCAGCTTTCGCTGCTTTCTCCCGGCACTTCTCTCCCCCAAACAGGGAAGAATCGCTGCGTCGGAAGCTGGAAGCGTTCGCGCTCGGGCTACGCTGGAACGCGCCTCAACTCACTTCGCCGTGAGGCGCAGAGCAACTGCGCGCTGCGGGCTCCAGGGAGTAGACGAGTTAAGGGTTCTTAGCCAAGGCCGCGTGCTACCGTTGAAAGGTTGGCAACGGGGGGCGCACAACTCAAGGGATCCCTGCTCGTAGGCGTAGTGAAGCTCCTGCGCTTGCGGCGTTCTGAGTCGAGCGACCTCCTACCGGAGCGGCTGCACCACTACTTGTCCGAGCGGATATTAGTTTCCTCGTGGTACTCGGAGGACGAGGCGCTCGAGCTGTTTCGCGTGTTTGCGGCGCTCCACGGCGGGACGAACGAGGTGTGGCTCAACATGGGGCGCACCGTCGCCATCGACCACGCCCAGCACACCTACCAGCACCTGCTCGAGAGTCGCGACATCGGGCGCTTGCTATCTCACGCGAACGTGCTCTTCCGCGCGATGCACAACACAGGCTTCATGAGCGCGAAGCGACTCGACGAACACTCCTTCGAGATGATGCTGGAGGATTACCCAGTGCTATGCCCTGAGTGGACTCGGCTGCTCGCGGGGTACTTCGATGGGCTCGTCATGGCCTGTGGTGGCAGGACGAGCCGCAGTGAGTTGGTCGACGTGGACTACGCGCGCAAGTGCGCGAAGTGGCTGCTCGAGTTCGAAGGCGGCTGAGGGGCTGTGGAAGGTCGGGGCAGCGCTAAGCTCGCCGCGAGAGCCAGCCGTGGATCCACAGCGTCTGGAAGCAGCGCGTGGGCGCGCTGAAGCCCGCAGCGGTGAGGTGTGCTTCAACCACCTCGGGCAGGGCCACCGCCACATGTTGCCCAATCGACTGCAGCATGCGCTCGACGTTCTCTGCCGTGGTGTCGTTGTAGATCCACGCCCGGCGCCACAGCTCCGTCAGCTCACCAGTGACTGGGTGGGAGAGGTCCGCCGAAACAAGCGGTGCGCCCGGCTTGAGCCGCTGGGCGATGTCGCGAAAGAAGCTCGTGCGCGCCTCTGGATCGACCAGAAACTGGGAGACGAGCAGCGCCGTTGCGCCGTCGAACGGCCCCTGGTCTTCGAGGGTATCGGTAGTTCCGTGGTGAAACGAGCAGCGTGAGGAGATGCCAGCGGCGTCGCAGCGAGCGATGGCGTGCTTCAGCATCGGCTGCGAAGGCTCGACTGCCGTGAACTGTCAAGTCGGGAACGCCTCCGCCAGGTACAGCAGCTCCAGGCCGGTTCCGGCTCCGACACACAAAACGCGTGCGGTGTCTGGGAGCTCTGTCAGCGCGAGCCGCGTCACCAGCTGTAGCGCGTCGCGAAACACCGCGAGCTTCTTGAAGCGGTCGTCGTAGGCCTCCGCCGCGGACTCGTCGAACATCTGGTGGGACATGACAGGGAAGGTAGCGAGCTGGCCTCGCCCACGACAGGGCCAGAGTTGTGATCCGATCGGCGGATCTTCAGATCCGCTCCGCCAGCTCAGCGCCTCACCGGGCACGTGGTGAGTTGGCCACTTGTTGCGCAAGGCCACGGGAAAACTGCCCTGTTGGCGTGCCGCTGGCTGGAATTTCCGCCGTTTCCGGGTGGCACGCCGGTTGCTCCTTCGTTCCAGCTCAACCAGCTCGACACGGAGAAGGAACCATGAAGTTGAACGTGAACTACGGGATGTTGGCCGTGGCGCTAGGGCTCGTCGCCTGTGACAAGGCAGACCCGACTCCGGGACAGATCCCCGCAGAACCCGAGCGCACGAATGGTGCAGAGATGCCGCGAGAACTCGCGTCGACGAAGGGCGAGATGACCCATGAGGCACCGAAGCCCGACGAAGGGATTCCGGAGGAGGCGAAGGAGTCAGATGAACAGGCGGGTAAGCGCGAAGCCGAGGCGGAGTTCGAGTCGGTAGAGAACATGAAGGTAGCTGGCGAGGCCGAGCTACACGAGACCAAGAGCGGCGGAGTGGCGATCGAGGTCGAGATCTCCGGCGCTCCCGTCGGCATGAAGGGCCTACACATCCACCAGAGTGACGACTGTAGCGACATCGCCGGCAAGAGCATGGGCAGCCACTTCGCGCCGAAGGGTCATGACCATGGTCTGCCGAGCGCGAGTGAGCATCACCTGGGCGACCTGGGGAACATCACCATCGCCAGCGATGGGAAAGGCAAGCTGACGATCACCATTCCCCACTCGAACCTGGACCCTGATGATCCAAACAGCTTCATCGGCAAGGCCATCGTCCTGCACGAGGCCGACGACAAGGGCACTGGCAAGAGTGGCGACGCAGGCAAGCCCATCGCCTGCGCGCCGATCAAGGCCAGCTGAGATCGCACTCAGCTGAGCGACTTCACGACTTCCAGGGCGTCGTTCACATGCTTGCCCACTCGCAGCTGCGAGGAGAAGGCATGGCGGACCACGCCCTGTTTGTCGATCACGAACGTCGCGCGACCGGGCATCAGCCCCAGCGTCGATCGGATGCCGTAGCTTTTCCGTGCGGCACCGTCTGGGTCGCTGAGTAAGGTCATGGGCAGGTTGTGCTTGGCGCTGAAGCTGGTGTGGCTCTCGGCGGAGTCGGCGCTGATACCGACGACTTCAGCGCCCGCTTCGGCGAACACGTCGTACGCATCGCGGAAGCTGCAGGCCTCAGCAGTGCAACCCGGTGTGCCGTCCTTGGGATAGAAGAAGAGCACGACCGACTTCTTGCCTGCGAAGTCCGAGAGCTTGACGGACTTGCCATCGCCGGCGCTGAGGTCGAAATCGGGGGCCTTTTCTCCAACTGCAATCATGTTCGCTCCTGAGGTCTATGAGCGGGCCCAAGGCCCGGCGAGTTTGCCCATCAGACCCCAGGCGCTGCCCCAGCGTTACACTCCATCGAAGCTTTTCTTCTTGGGGGTGAGGGAGCTACGAAACAGCCGATTTTGTGGCCTCTTCACCGGCTTTGAGCTGTCGATCCACCGCAGTGCGCAGCCGCGCTCGGCCGCGATGGAGCAGTACGCGCTGGTTCTCTTCGCTGAGCTCGAGCATCTGGGCCGCCGTTGGACCGTCGAAGCCTTCGATGTCTCGTAGCACCACGACCATGCGTTGGCGCTCCGGTAGCTCGTCGAGGCACGCCTCGACGAGCTCGATCAGTTGCTTCTCCCGTAGTGTGTCTTCTGGATCGCTTTGCCCCCAGTGTCCGGGCGGCTCACGCCACTGACCGAGCAAGAAGCCATCGTCCAGGGCGCTCTGCGCCTCTTGCTCGAGCTCGGCGCGGCGCTTGTCCGCTGCGCGTCGCGTGCGGGCGCGGTTGATCGCGATGCCGGTGATCCACGTGGAAAGGCGTGAGCGCCCGTCGAAGGTGTGGATGCTCGCCACGACGCGGCGCCATGTCTCCTGTACGACGTCCTCGGCGGCTGCTTCGTCGCTGACGATGCGGCGCACGATGCGCACGAGGCGCGTGTGGAGGCCCTTCACGAGCTCTCGAAAGGCGCTCGCGTCGCGTGCGACCAGTTGCTCGACGAGGACGCGATCTTCCGGGTGCATGCTCACCCTGCGGATGGATCCGGTACGTCGGACGGCGCTACATCGAGCGCGCCGAGCGCGTGTTCCAGGCTCTCCTCCGAAGGTGCGTCTACTTCTGGCTTCAGACTCTTCAGCGTTCCCTGCAAGCGCTCGAGCTGCGCCACGTAGCGGCGGCACCGGGCGCAGATTGCAAGGTGGAAGTCCGCCGCGCGCCGCGTGTACGCCGACGCCTGACCGTCCTGGATGTCACCCCAAGAGCGCGCCAGTTGAGAGCATGTGAAGACCATTTCGGGGTTCGACCTCGGGAGCCTCCTGAACGTTACACGGGAAGTGCGCTCCGGAGCACCCACTGTCACCTCGAGGTGCGGTCACGGCTCCTCATGGGCGTCACCCGGAGGTTCCCTCACCCCCAAAATCCCGGAGAAATTCCTGGGATTCATAGCTGGCGCCGGACTCGAAGCTCGACGTGAAGTCTGTCGCAGCACTTGCAAGGAAGGGAAGGGCGGCCGTCCCTGAGCGTCGCTCTGGACGTGAGGACCTGATCCTCGGGTGGTCCACTCATTGGTCGAACTTCTTCGACGTCGGTCGCGAACGGTGCGGAACGTTTTGCTGGACGATCGAGGATCGCAAGCGGGACTGGACGACGGCGATCTTGGCGTCTTCTACGGATTAGCCTCTGTCCCGTGTCTCCAGCGTGAAGGTGCCTTTACCTCAGACGCCGCATGGCTGAAAACGTGGGTTCTCGGTCATACCTCGGAGCCTCGTGAGCGCATACACCTAGCGAATGCAGATCGCTATCGTGGTGTATCCGGGGATGACGGCGCTCGACGCGATTGGGCCGTACGAGTTGCTGCACGGGATCCCTGGCTGGGACCTGCGCCTTGTCTACGAAGAGGCGGGTCCCGTGTTGACCGACAGCAAGGTGTTGGCGCTGGGAGCGAGCCACAGCTACGACGAGACGCCGCACCCCGATCTGGTGCTGGTGCCAGGCTCCTCCTGCCGCACGGCGCACATGATGCTCGAGGGGCCGCTGCTCGAGTGGCTGCGCAAGGTGCATCCGGGCACGCGCTTCACGACGTCGGTGTGTTCGGGTGCTCTGATCCTCGCGGCAGCAGGCTTGCTCCAGGGCGTTCCAGCGACGACCCACTGGGCAGCGATGCCATTCCTTAGCCAGTTCGGCGCCGAGGCTCGACCGAATGAACGGGTCGTACGCCATGGCAAGATCTGGACCGCGGCAGGCGTCTCCGCAGGGATCGATCTGGCGCTCAGCTTGATCGCCGAGCTCGAAGGGGAGGCGACCGCGAAAGAAGCGCAGCTCTTGATCGAGTACGATCCGCGGCCGCCCTTCGACTCGGGTCACATGAGCAAGGCGGAACCCGCAGTCAAGTTGAAGGCGCGAGCGCGAATGGCGATGCTGGCCGCCTCGGAGCCGAGTGAGGTGCTGGCGTTGCCGCGCGCTATCGTGCAGCGCTGGAAGCGCGCCTTGGCGCACTGAGGGCTACGCGACTGGCTGCATGAGTTCGTGGCGTTCTTCAGGTGCGCGACGAGGGCGTCGTTGACCAGCGCCTCGAGGCTCTGCGCGCGTGAGGCCGCGAGGTGCTGTGCGTCTCGGAGTACCGCCGCGTCGATGTTCAGTTCCAACCGTTTGGTGCTCATGTCGCCGAGGAGTTTGATGCGGCGTGGAGAATCGTCAAATTTCATTGGGTTATGTTGGTTCCCGGGAGCACTCCGGCTGCCTCACCCCCAAACTCTGGAGCGGCTCCAAGGTTCCCGCGGGGAACTCCTGGGGGACACCGGCGGTCACCCGCCTGGATTAACCATGCGGATATGTAGGCTTTCAATTCGTTCGGTGTTCCCATATACCGAGAAGATGCCTGCTCCCCACTTGGCGGTTCGTGTGACCAACCGGTTGGCTTGTGTTGCCTTGATTTGGGGCGTCATTGCCTGCTCGAGCACCAGCGATGGTGGCGTCACGACGAGTGATGCGGGCTTCGCGGACTCGAGCGGAGGTAACGGCGGCACGGGTGCCAGCGGGGGTGCTGCTGGGAGCGGCGCAGCGGGGAGTGGTGGCAGCTCCACTGCCGGCAGCTCCGGGTCGGGTCAAGACGCAGGGGGCGACGCCGGTGACGCGGGACCTGTTGCAGTTCCGTGCGGATGTATTTTGGGGGAGGGGCCCTACTGCGGAGGCCGCGCAAAGGCGGAGGCAGACGCCGCGGGCTGCACTATCGACGTGTTGCAAGGGCACCGCAAAGACCTACTGAAATGCGAAGACGACACCTGGTCCGTGCTGGAAGACTGCGCTGACGCGTGTAACTACGACGCGACCTCCACCGAGCTCAACGACGAGTGTGAGCTACCGGTTTGCGATTGCTTCGTGCAGGTCGCGTGGTGCGGCTCTGGTGCTGCGAAGGAAGCCGCGAACATGGGCTGCCGCATCCCGCTCCTGCCCGAGCACAACGGGGACATCCTGCACTGCCCAGGTGGAAACTGGGATGTGAAGACGACCTGCCCTCAAGGGTGCGTCGAGGCGCCCACCGGGACGCCGGACTACTGTAAAGACAACTCGGAGTATCGCTTGCCCTGGAAGTGCGGCGACTCGTACCGCTGCTCGAGCGGCAATCACACCTCGAATCACAGCGGCAAAGACGAGTACGCTTACGACTTTGCGGTTCCGTTCGGAACACCGGTGCGCGCAATGCGTCCCGGAACCGTGCTGCGCGTGCGCAAGGTCTCCGTGGCTGGCGACTCATGCTACAACGGCGGCGGCAGCGCCTGTGCGAACTACGCGAATACGGTAGAGATCAAGCACGCGGACGGCACCGTCGGACTCTACATGCACCTTTCGACGATCTCTGCCACCCAAGGCGCGCACGTGAACCGCGGCGACGTGATCGCGAAGAGCGGCAACAGCGGGTGGAGCACCGGGCCGCATTTGCACGTCCAAGTGCAGTCGAACTGCGGGATCTGGTGGTGCCAGTCGCAGCCTTTCAAGTTCGAAGAGAAGGCCAACATCACCACCGGTACGACGGTGACGTCTGGCAACTGTCCTTGATTCGCTGACGTCTATGCGGAAGCCGTTGCGTTCGATCGTGCGCCCGCGCCTTAGCGTATGCTTCGCCCGATGACCAAGTCGGTAATGATTCCGATCGCGGAGCTCGAAGACGACGCCTTAGACCACAATTCTTGCATCGTGAACGAGGACACCTGCCTGGTGGCTGCTCAGCAAGCCCTCATCTCGGTGAACCTCGACGAGGGCAGTGTGAGCTGGAAGCGGGCGCAGCCGCAACCGGCCCCCAGGTACTACCAGGTCGCTCGCCGGATCCACACGGTAGGTCGCAAGATGAGGACGCGCGGCGGCGTGGTGGCGCACCTCTTCGAGACGAACCGCGGCTCAGCAATCGCCTGTTACCGTACGGGAACCGGTGAGGAGATCTGGCGCAAGGAGTTCCCCACGCCGCGTCCGCTATCCTGGACCGAGGCGACACCAGCGTGGGAAGGGGCGTCCACTGAAGAGATCGAGGCGTTCTTGGCTGATACGGGCGCTTTGGTGCTCGCCATCCATCGACGCTCGCGCCGCTCGGTGAAATGGCCGGCGCTCACGCTGCCACCGAGGCAGTCGCGTCTCGAGCTGATTCGTCTCGATTGGGACACCGGCGAGGTGCTCTGGAAGCGGGCGGTGGATGACGTGGAGATCTCGCTGGACGAGCGGGATACAATCGGCCTCGTCGGGCGATCGGGCGATGGTGTGTTCGTCGTGGACGAAGAGGACGGTGGTCTTGAGCTGGTAATTCCCGCGAGGAAAAACCAGGGTTGGCCGCGACTCGTGGGTGGTGAAGTGCTGGCCCCTTGGCGCCAGGGGGGGCTGGTAGGGATCGACTCTTGGGGCGCTGGCGGCCGTTCCTCGGTGGAGTGGAAGCGCAAGTCCGCCCGAAACACGCTGCTGCTGGGGGTTGGAGAAGCGGCGTTCTTGCGCATCAACGCCCAGTTCCTGTGTGGGCTGGCACCCGAGGGCAACCCGAAGTGGGAAGTGCGGCTGAAAGTGGGCGTGGACTGGGTGGACGTGTTGCGGAGCGGCCAGGTCATCGTGGCAGGGTCCGGAGCTGGTGGAGGTGCCTACTGCCTCGACCCCCGGGACGGTAGCGAGGTGGGGGCGGTGACTTCATTCGGCCCGGTTTGGTTCGCCTCGACGCTTGGCGGGTCCGACTCGGTGTTGCTGTGTTGTGATGGCGGGATCGTGCGCTGGACGCCGAAGACTGGAAAGTCGAAGTTGCTGAGCGAGTGCCTTGCCCTGTTCATCGCCGGCAAGCAGCGCGGGAAGCTGGTGGCGGTCCTGCCATTCTTCGCCTGCAAGCTGCTGGTGCTCGGGTGAGTTTGATGGGCTTCATGGCGCGTCTCCCCCCTCAAAAAACCGAGCGGGTTCAGTAGCCATGACGGGTTTCGTGCGGAAACGGGAGCGGCCCTCCGTAAACTCACGCAGCCAATACGATTTGAGCAAGGCGCGCCGTCTCACGCGCGCCAGTAACGCCGAACTGGACCCCGAAGCCGTTGTGCTCGATCCAACGAACCCAGCCGCTGACGTGAAACGCCTCGGGGCCAGAACCAAAGCGCAGCGTCACCACCTCCCCGTAGCTAGGCACGTGCTGGGCGCGCACGAAAGCGCCGCCTACGCTGACTTTTTCGATGAAGCAATGATCGTCGCGGTCTTCGGCGAGGACGCGGCCGTTGATGGGTGAGGCGATAGCGGTGAGCGCGTGGCGCGGTTGCTTTCTATAGAGTCCTGATCGCATGGCTTTCTCCTGCGACGAGGCTTAGCGAAAGTCGTGCCGAGCGCGACTTCTCCGACTGCTGTGCGGCTAGCCGAGGGTTTGCGCGTTGGACGCGAAAGGCACGGCAAGCGCACGCTTGCTCCCAGCGACTAGGATGCCTCAGCCACTACAGACTGCCCCGCGCACGTACAGGCGTTGTTCGAGCGCGCTCATCAGCTCCTGGTTCCCCTCCGTGCACTGGCAGCCTGCATCGCGGACGCGCTGCGTGGCTTGTTGCACCATGCGCTTGGCCTTCTGGCAGCGCTCGGAGCTCTCACCCGCCAGCGCGCAGATGCGTTCGGCGCTGCGCTCCATCGAGTGCAACGCCCGGCAGGCGAGATCGCAGGGTGAGCCTCGCAGGCCAATCGGGCGGTCCCGGGCTCCTCGATCTTTGGGCTCGGGAGCCGGCGGTGTCGTACCGGGCTTGGTCTCTCCGCCCCCCGCGTCGCCTTGGGCGCGTGGCTTGTTCTTCTTGCCGCCGTGCTCGGGCTTGGACGGTTCCGGCACCTCGGCTGGCTCGTCCTCGCCACTAACCTCCGCATCCGCGCGGTAATAGTCCGAGCGCTTGCGCTGAAGCTGCTCCTCGAGGTGCTTGTTGGCTTGAACCAAGTCGAGATCGAGCGCTTCCAGCTCACTCTGCTCGGCTTCATCCAGCGCTGGAGGGCCGAGTGGCGCGGGAGATTCGAGCTGGTCCTCCGGCGCAACAGGAGCCGCCGCGGGGCGCGTGCTACACGCCGCGCAGAGGAGCGCCGCGCAGCCGAGAGCGGCCCAAGCACGAAGATCTCGGCAGCCCGCTCTCGACATGACGACTCAGCGTACTACTTCAGCCCGCGTCGCCTGCGAGGGATTCGCCGAACGCGGCGCAAACCAGCCAAAATCAGCCCGACTGCGAACATCCACCCCGAGTGCTTCGCGCCGCTACCTGGGAGCTGGCAGCCGCAGCCGCGTTTCGAGGCAACCTCGAAGTCGCTGTCCCCGCTGGTTGGCGCGTCCGCACTCGCCGGTGCCACTCTGAGCGTTGCGTCGTTCGGGCCGAACCCGCCGCTGGCCAGCGGGTCGTCCTCGAACTCGTAGCCGTAGGTGTCGCTCGAGCCGCCCGCCTTCGCGAGGTCCACCCCTTCGGGTCCATCGAGTGGCTGCATCAACGTGTTCGGCTTGCCTTCGACCACGCGCGACTTATCGACGGCCACGAAGCTCGTGTAGCGCGTGACTAGATTGAACTCGAGGCCGAGCTTGGTGATGCCCTTTTCGGCTTCACCGCGGCTCTGACCCGAGCGCAAGAGCTCCTCGAAGTCGTTGATCTGCCCGCGCGCCCAAATCGAGCCGAGCACCAGCTTCGAGCGGTCACCGAGACCGGGATCCTTCTGCACGACTTGGATCTCGTAGGCTTGCTTGCCTGCTCGCGCGGAGATCTTCAGCGCGCTGCTGGGCGGCTTGGTGTATTCGCCGTGCACTGCCAGGGCGTGGCTCGCGAAGAGATCAGGCACTTGGTTCGGCGTCACGTGGCGGGGATCCATGCCACCCCAGTTGATGTGCAGATCCGTGAGGATCGCCTGGTCGATGACGTGGTAGAAGCGATTCACCGCGCCCAGCGGATCCTCGCGGGAACTCACGTAGGTGGGCACGCCGCGCCCCGCTTTGCTCAAGCCATCGACCAAGTGACGGTTCGGTGAGGAGCCGACACCCATGGTGAACACCCGCGCCTTCGTGTCCTTGCTCGTCGCGGCCTGGGTGAAGCGCTTGCCCTTCTCGATCAGCTCCGCCTCGTTGCCCACGAATCCATCGGTGAGGAAGAACACGTAGCGATGGCGTCCAGGCGTCATGCGCGGCGCCAGCGCCGCATCGATCGCTTGCGCCATCTCGGTGCCGCCTCCGGCGCGCAGATCACTCACGAAGTTTGCCGCCTGCTGCAGCGTCCTGGAGTTCGCAGGCTGGGCGCTCTCGAACAAGCGCTTCGTGCCCGACGCGAAGGTGATGACATTGAACGTGTCCAGCGGTCGCAAGCCGCCGAGGGCCGCGTGAATCGCGTCGCGACACAGGCTCAGAGGCAGGCCGCTCATGGAGCCCGACACATCCACGACGAAGATCAACTCCCGGCGCCCGACCAGCGAGTCCACATCGACGCCTGGTGGCTGAATCACCAGGGAAAAGTAGCCAGGGCCGCTGTCATTGGTGGTGAACAACGTCGCCCTTGGTCGATTGTCTGCCACGCGGTAACGGAAGATGAAATCGCGGTTCGGCACGCTGGCTTGGTCCTTGAGCGCGAGCTTCAAGGCGCCGCCGCTCAGCGACCGCTTCACCACCTGGTGCGTCGGTACGTCGATGTCCGTCAGTGGCTGGCCCGCGTTCGCCACCACCTCGAGGGAGATATCGTGTCCACTGCGCGTGCCCTTCCCGACGTAGGGAGGCGAGATGCGTGATGCGTCGGGCACGCGCGTCGTATCCGCATGGGTCCCTTTGCCTGACTGCGGCCCGGCCAGTGCCTCACCGGGCATGTAGCGCGGACCGACGACCATCGGGAACACGAACTCATACCAGCCGGCGTCGTAGCTCAGGTCTTGCACGTAGCGCACGACGACTTCGATCTTGGACTTCGGCGGGATGTTCGCGACGCTCTGGGTGAAGACGTTGGGTCGCTCCTGCTCGAGCAACGCCGCGGTGTGCCCAGCCTTCTTCGCCTTCTCGTAGGTGCGGCGAGCTTCGTCACGCTTCTTGATTTCCGCGTTGATTTCCCGGTCGCCGATCTGCATGTGCAGGTGATTGACGGCGCTGTTCTCCGGCAGCGGAAATACGTACAGCACCTCGATGGGGTTCGTGGCGCTGTTCTCGTAGGTCTGACGAACCTCCACCTCGGCCACGAACTCGGTGATCTTCGCGGAAACGTGGGTGTGCTTCAGTGGCACCTGGGCGCGCTCGCCGTCCGCTTTGGCCTTGGTCTTCTCACTCTCGACGACTTCGAGTCGCGGCAGCTCACCCGGATCGGTCATCACCGCTGCTGGCAGCTTGCGAAAGCCCTTGGACCAACTCGCTGGATCGAGGGTCGGTGCCTCAGCCCGACCTTGCCCGCTCGCGCTGCCGGAACACAGCAACAACAGGCCCAGAATCGTCAGCCAACCCAGCTTCAGTCGCGCGCCACCCATAGCTCCCCCTTACCCCGCAAAGGTCTAGAGTGAGCCGAACGCGCGACAAACCACCGCCTTACACCCCCCGAACACTTTTTTTGGGGGGAGGCGCAACGCTCAGGCGACGCGGAAATTGCCGAGGCGGCTTCAGGTCTGGGGTGATACGGGCAGCGCTGACGCAGGATCTGCAAGGCTCCTACGCAGGGCAAAGCCGTGCGCTTCCCGCAGCCGCTTTCGCCGATTCAGGCCGCTTGGACCAGACGCGCCAGGGCCGCCGTCTCGCGGGCACCGCAGAAGCCGAACTGCACTCCGAAGCCGCCAGCGTCGAGCCAGCGCACGATGCCTTCAACCTCGAAGGCGCTCCCACCCGCGCCGATGCGCAACGTGACCTGCTCGCCGTACGTCGGTGGGTGCTCACAGGCCACGAACGCGCCTCCGACCCCAAGCTTGAGGATCAAGCAGTGGTCGTCGCGCTCCTCGGCAACCACCCGGCCCGCGATGGGTGACGAGATCACCGTGAGTGAATGCCGAAGTCCGCTTCCCAGGGGATAAGTTCCTGAACGCATACTGCCTCCGCCGGGCACCCTAGCAAAGGCGACGCGCTGTTCAGTGAAGAAGCCATGCCTTTGATCAGTTCGCTGCGGAAACCTGCCGAGAGGTGGTAGGTCAGCGCAGGGCAGAACTGTTACTTCCTGGATACACTTGAGTATCCCGTGGCTAGAGTAATAGCCATACGGAAATAAATGGGCGCTGGGTAGCGCTTGGCACCCGCGCTGAGTGCCTATCGCGCGGCGAGCAGGCTGTTCGCGACTTCCAGGAAGATTTCAGGCCTCTTGATGGCGTCCACCAGTTGACGACGCCCCTGTTGTCGTTCGAGCGCCCAACACACCAAAGCGCCAAAGCGGTACCAGATCCGCTCTCCCGAGGACATCGCGTTCAAAACCGTGCCGACGACCTCGTCGGCGACGGCGTCGTCGGTTTGCGACAGCGGAGGCATGAGCTCGGCGTATCTGTCGGTCACGCTCTGCGCGTACTCCCAGGACGCGACTGCACGCAGCCGAATGCCACGCGCGTCACGCGTTGCTTGGCTAGCTCCAGGCGTCTTCCGGAAGATCGATGCTCGTTGGCGAACTGCCTTGGGCGAACGCTTCGTCCAGGAGCGCGTCCACGTTCTCCAGCGCGGCCGTGGTGCGATGCGTTGGGTTGAGCGTCGGCTGTCCCTCGTGGTCGAACACCGGATACTTCTTGTTGAGGCGCCCGAGGTAGCGCAGCTCCTTGCCGCGAACGGCGCAGAAGAACATTCCCGCGGCTCCGATCACCGCGAACATGCGGTGATTCGCGAGGGGCACGATCTCATCGAAGACCTCGAAGAAGCCGCTGACGGAGTGCTCCAGCACCCACTCTCCCCCTGAAAACCCGAGTACCTGGAGCCGGCCTTGCCAGTCGTCGGCTTCGGTGTCCGCATCGAGTGCGACGATGCGACCGTCACAGAAGACCACGCCGCCTTGTTGATGCGTTAGCGTGTCTGCTATCCGAGTAGAGGAGCCGTCGGCGGTGCGCACGGCGTACACACCATCACAGAACGCCTTCACCGCTAGCCACTCGCCGTCGGGAGATGGCACCACGCAAGGCAAGCCATTGATGATGGGCGGCTCTGGTCTAACGAGCAGGTCGCGCTCTGCATCGTAGGCGAGCGCGAGGTACTCGCCGTTCTCACTCTTCGGGAAGGCGAAGATCCAGTTTGGATAGGCCTTGTCTCTCGAGAGCTGCCCGTCGGGTAGCTGCTTGCGCAAGCCTTCGATGGGCGCAGTGTGCGTTGGCTGAGTGCGGTGGGCGGCTGCCTTGAACAGCAGCGCTGGGTTGTCGACGCATGCCGGCGGGAGCTTGGAAGGATCTTGCTCCCCGAGCAACGCGCGGTCACCGAGGGCATCCTGCGCGTGCTTCACACCGGTGGGCGACAGACAGTTCTTTTGCAGGGCAAGCGGCTTCAGCGTTCGAGGCGCCGCATCCACCAGCGCCTTGGCGCCGCTGTCAGAGATCAGGTTGTCGACTAGGAATAGCGCTTCGAGTCCTTGCAGCACGTCGGACTCAGCCAGAAGCTTCGCCCCGACGTCCGTTAGGCCACAGCGCGTCAGTGACAGCTTCCGCGCGGACTTGAGGCGCGATAGATGCTTCGCGCCGGCGTCACCGACAGGGTTCGTGGTCAGGCCCAGGAGCTGGACACTTTGAGCGAGGTCGCTCTGTGCGAGTGTTGCGACTCCCTGTTCCGTGATATTGTTTCCGTCCAGCAACACCTCGGACCACCTGAGCGTACCTCCCGCGAGTGCTTCGAGGCCTTCGTCCCCCAGCTGGCAGTTACGCGCTTCAAGTCGTTTCAGGGACTGGAGCGAGCCGCCGCACAGCGCGTGGAGTCCCAGGGGGCCCACCGCGATCTCGTTGAGCACCAGCTCCTCGAGCGAGCTCGCGAAGCTCGACCTGGCGATGCTCGCTAGGGCGTCCGCGGTCTCCTGGGTGGGCGCCTGCAAGTCTGCGCGTAGGCCGTAGTTCGGCGCGAAGCCGCGGGTCAGCACCAGGCGCTTCAGGGACGTTAGCCCGCTGCTTTCGCCAAGCGCTTTCACCGCGGCGGCGCTGAGCTTCGCCGCGGTGAAGTCCAACGTCTTGAGAGCCAGGAAGTGATCCGCGACGGCGCGCGCCTGCTCTAGCCCCAGCGTGAGCGAGCCGAGCCCCAGCGTCTCGAGTTGCTTGGCGAGCGCTGACTTGCCGAAGGTTGCCAGCGCTGCTGCGGAGTACTCGGCGTTCGGAGGAGGGCTGCCGTCGTGCGCCGATTTCGCAAGGTTTGCGAGGGAGACATAGGTTGCCGCGCCTTCGAGCATCAGGCGCTTGAGCTTGGGCAGAGGCGCCTTGCCCAGCGCGATGAGCGCCTTGTCGTCGACGCCGCAATACACGAGCTCGAGGGACATGAGCTCGGGGAACGCTGCCTTGCTGAATGCGTTGCCCAACTTGTTGTACGACAGCGTGAGGTCTTCCAGCTGTTGTGCGATCGGGTGGGCTGCGAGTGCAGCTACGGCCTTCGACGTAAGGCGGCTGGCTCCCAGGTTCAGAATGCGTACCCCGCGGAACCAAGGGGTGTCGAGGACCGCGTCGAGCGCTGCATTGTTCAGGTTCGCGCCCCACAGGTCTAGGCGCTCGATGCTGGCCCCTTCGAGGTGCGGCGACATGGCGACCAGGGCCTTCTCCACGGGCACCTTGCGGGAGAGGAACGGGGAGCCCGACCCCGTACCGCGCTGCGCGGCGGAGTAGCCTGCGCGCAGATCGATCGCGAAGCGTGTCCCCGAGCCGTCCGGGCGCGGTTCTTCGACCAAGATGCGGTCGACTTCCCACTGCTTTCGCAGGTTGGCTGGGAACTGTTCGCGAAGCTTGGCGAGGGACATCAGGGAGCCTTTCTCGGTTTGAGAGGTTTCCCAGTATAGGTGCCTCGGCTGACCCTCGACGGTGCTCGGAGGAAACCTGAAGGCCCCACGAATTCTCACGCTCGTCGTCGGTTTGGCACAGTGAGTGCGTAAGAACGCGCACCCAAGACCCGTTAGGTGCCTGCCATGAATGACGTGAACTGTATCGAGATCTCGGGTGAGTCGGACTCGAGCTTCGAAGACGCAATCCGCGCCGGAATCACCCGTGCGGTGGAGACCATCCACGGTATCCAAGAGGCCTGGCTCGAGCGCCAGCAGCTCTTGATCCGCGAAGGCAAGGTCTCCGGCTTCCGCGTGACCATGAAGCTCAGCGTAGCGAGCTAGTCACACTGAGGCGTCGCGCGACGCACAGCTGGGAGTAGCTGCGCATCCGAGCTAGAAACGCCGGATGTACCTGGCCGACCTGTCTTCCTATCAGCATCTGCCGATGCTGCGATCCATCGGCTGGCTGGAGCCGGAGCACGAGTACACCCGGGGCGCGGTCGCTGCCTCAGACCTGCGTCGGCTGTGTGAGCTGGCGGTCGACCCGTGGATGCCCGCCGTCGCCGGTGGCTTTCACTTCTGTGGATTCTGCGGGTTCGCTGGTGAGTTCGAGTACCAAGGCCTCAAGCTAAGCGGGCTCGGCTGGTCGAATCTCTACGTGCCCGACGGTGAGCGCATCTACGACGCCCCGTCCATGATCGTGCACTACATCGACGCCCACGGCTACGCACCGCCGGAGGAGTTTTTAGAAGCCGTGCGGAAGTGTCCGGAGATGAACAGCCCGGAGTACGAGCAGCTGATCCTGGCTTCGGGGGGAAGGCGCCTGATGGAGCCGCCGCCCGCGTGAGCCTGCTGCCGTACGCTGAGGTCTTCGAGAGCCTGTTTGCAAGGGCGCCCGTTGGTGTCGGAGCGAGCGTGCTCGAAGCCGCGGAAACACGCTTAGGCTGCGTGCTGCCCAAGGCTCTACGCGAGTTCTACGCGGGGGTTGGGGGAGAGAAACGCGTCACGGCTACGCACAACACGTTTCTCGCACCTGACGAACTGTTCATTGCCGATGGGCGCATCGTGTTTTGCGACGAGAACCAGAGCGTGTGCGTGTGGGGTATCGAGGCGAACAGCGACGACCCCGAGGTGCATCAGGGGGTCACGCTACGTCACGGCTACGAATGGCACGGAGAGGAGCTCAGCTGCTCGCAGTTCATGAGGCTCATGATCCACCTCCAAGCAGCCTGGGGCGGATACGAGCACGCAGCGCAGCACTGGGAGCCGGCGGGTGTGTTGCCACGCATCGAAGGAACGTGGACTCAGGTCGTGGATCACAACGGACTTCGCGTCTTCCAGCTCGGTCATTCACTGATTAGTGAGCTTGAGGGAAGCGGATTCCTGAGCGGTGCTGCCCTATGTGAATCGGGACTCCAGTTGCTCTGCGACGAGCTAGGCTTCGACATACAGTGACGCTCCAGCAGGCGGCGAAGCCGACCGTCCGCGACCTCGTGGCGCACGAGCCATTCGGGAAGGCGATACCAACCCCCTGCGCCGCGAGCTCCCGCGTGACATGTCCTGAGTTGTGCGAAAGGCGACGCGGGGCTGCACTCGTGCCCGCTTGTCATCGCTCTGGAGGTGCCATCCCGAGGGTTCCCTAGGGCGCATGGCGAACAGCAGTGAGATTGCGCGTTGGATCGTGACGCTCGCCGGGCCCGGTGCGGCGTGGACGGCTCTAGGGTCGACGCCGGATTGAAGCCGTGCGGAAATGTACGTTGTGTCCTCGTGCGGCGAGGTTAGCTCACGGCGTTGAATCGCCGTCTTGCGCCGCCGGACTTAGGTGCACTTCCGGACTGCGGAAGCCGACGCGCCGGAGCGCCCCATTGTGGAAGTCGGCTTCGGAGAACCACTCATCGCGCAGCGCGAAGTAGTGGAAGCGCTCATCGAAGCCAAAGCGGTGATACAGATCGCAGTCGTGGGGGACGAGATCCGTCACGCCATATACGACGCAAGGCAGGTTAGGTTCAGCCTCGTTGCTTTCGCACAGCTCTCTACCGGTGACTCGCCTGAACTCTGCATCGACTTCTTCCCGCCTCGGGCAGGCGCCCGTCGCTGCGAAACGCGCCCGCACGAAGGGGCCGATTTGCTGGCTGCGCTTGACCTCCACGAAGCGGGGACCCCTGAGCTGGAACATCACGGGATAATTCACGGCGAAACCCAGTGCGCACGCTAAGGGCACGGCGAACAGGGCTCTTAGCCACCAGCGCGCTTCCTCTCGCATCGGAGCTGAGACACTCACCCGGTAGTAAGCTTGGCTGGGGGTGAGGGTTCAGTGCGCGGCGGCGGATTCCATCACGCTCACGCTGCGAGCCACGAGGAAAAGCTTGGGTCCGTCGGGCCCGCTGCCATGAGACGTAACCACGCAATACGCGCGAGCGCCTTCGGGGACGTCGAGCTGATGCGTGGCGATCTCCTCGGCGGAGGCGCCGCGAAACAGCGGATTGCTTAGCTCCACCGTGTCAGCCTCCCAGGCACTGGACAGCTGATCCGTCGTCAGTCCTTCGAAGACCAATCGGGGTGCATCCGGAGTGCAGTACTCGCAGCAGTCTCCAAGCCAGAGCACGAGTCGCCCCGGAGAGTGCTCTTCCAGTTGCACATCTAGGTAGCCATTGACGACATCGAACAACGCGATGTGAGTGTCCTTGGGCTGCCTCTGACGGGTCGGAGTTACCGCGCGGAGTACGTGTGTAGGTTCCACCTCAGCGAACTCCACCACCACGGTCTCCCCAATGGCGAAGTCCGTCACATTCTGCACGTTCTCGGCGGGGCCGAACGGCACCCCGGCGAAGTGCGGCGAGCGCAGCGTCCCGGTGCGGGTTGCGGGGTCCCAGCTCTCGATCGTCCAGGCCATGGTCTCGTGACGCGGTGCTAGTGTGGTCTCCGACGGTGACGCTCACTCCGCCGAGCAATACGTGGAGCCGGTCTGGGCGCGACACGCTTGACGAAAGTCAGCGGCGGAGAAGTTCGAGTCGTTGATGCAGATCCCTTCGGCTTCGCCGTAGGAGCTCTGCTGATTGATGCAGCACTGGGTGAAGTTGTCGGGGCATGCGCCAGCAGTGGTCACGCCGCCGAGCTTCTGGCAGTCGGTTGCAATTTGCTGTGCGGAATTGCTGCTGAAGAACACGTGACAGGTGTCGGCGACCAGGCAGCTGAGCTTGGCGGGGGTCGTGCAATCGACGGTGGTCGGCGTGTCTTCTTCGGCGGCTTTGTCCTGGGACTTGCACGCCAGCAGGCTCAGAAAGAGCAGCGCCGTTGCGCCGCCGACGCTGACGAAGGATCGAGACTTTGGGATAGTGCCGGCCATCGAGTGCATGTGCCCGTGTTGTGCGCCGAGGTCGAGGCGCGGTGACTCGCTTTCGAGAACGCCGGGAGTTTGACCAAAGAATGAGCGGGAAGCGAGCGATGCTCGCTCGCCTCAAGAGCACCTCACCTGGGCGGCACCGCACGGCGGTCCGGTGTCTGCCGGCCCTAGGATCGGGCTCCAGCCGCTGCTGGCGCCGGCGGCCAGCGATGGCACGTCGGTTGCTGAGCACCAAGCATGCGACTCAATCTCACGGCCCTACTCGTCGCGGCACCGCTCTGCGGCCTCGCTTGCAACACACCTGAGTCCGCGAAGTCAGTGGGCGAATCCAGCGGAGCGCTTCCGACAGTGCCCGTCGCCAAACCCAGCGCGGACTTGCCCTATGTGGCCCCGGCGGTGTTGCCGGATGCGGGACAGCCTGACGGATCGATGGACGCTGGACTCGGTGTGGATCCATCGACCCGTCGTCGCTGACCGTTGCTCCTCGGGGATACTAGCGCCTCGCAGAGTTGGGAATTCAGTTCCCAGTACTGGGAGGCAGGCGAACTGGCGCAGAAGGATGGGTGTGACTACGTTCTCTCCCCCCAAACCCCTCGAGGAACCCAGGAGAGTCCGAGAAGATGCGACCGTTGGTGAAGGCGCAGGTGTTGCTGATGGCTTGGTTGGTCGCCGGGTGCAGCGCGGACTACTACCGCGAGCACGATGGCCCGGAGATCCGCACCAAGCTGGAGCGAGCGAAGGCGATAGCCACGGACTTCAGGCAGGCGGAGCCGTCGCCCTTGCAGAGGCCCGAGCAGCAACTCGTGCTGTGCGTGCGCGCGAGCGTCGGTCCGAAGTGCAACACGATCGTCGTGATGCCCGAGGCGCTCGAGAACCCCGAAGCGCAGCGGATACACCACATGACGCCGATCTCCGGCTTCGGTGGCGTGCTGGGGAACGCAGCCACGGTGTTGAAGGACGGCAGCGTGATCTCGGAGGAACGGGGGATGGTGGTCGATGGAGAGCCGACATACAAAGACCGCCCGATGAAGCAGAGCGCTTCCGGGGTGAAACACTGGTTCGGGCAGTTTCGCCAGATCCAGTACTACTTCGTCGTGCGAGAGCGTCCAGCCCGAGGCCAGACAGGCAACAGCACCTATGGCGCTGATCTATTCCTGTATGACGCGAACACCGGCAAGGCATACGGTAGCGCGCCCGTCGACGTCGGCTGCCAGGTGCACGAGCTGGTCAACACCCGCACGGGGCGCGCTGCCGGTTCGACGACGTGCATCGGCAGCCAGATCGAGCTGGCTCTAGCCGATGTGGTGCGGGGTATCGGCGGCTCCACGGCGCGCTGAACCGAACGGCGGACTAGTCGGCGCAGCAGCGGAACCCGACGCCTTCGACCTGGCGGGTGCGCGGCCACTCGAGGGCCTTTCCCATGTCGCAACGCAGGCCGTGAGCGTGGTGCTGGAAGCTGCCACCGCGAATGCGGCACGGCGCGTCCGGGTCGTCGCCCTTGCAGCCTTGGTCCCACTCGGCGACGTGCCCGCTGAGGTCGTGCACCTTGGAGTATGCGGCGTCCGGCGAGTGGCAGTCAGGGAAGCTCCCCACGGCGCCGAGGCCCCACTGGGTGTAGTCGTCGGCGTCCGCGTCTCGACACACAGACGTGTCCAGCGTGCTGCCGTAGGTGTAGTCGTATTTCCCTCCGGAAGTGCACGCGGCGAACCACTCGCTGGTCGCTGGGTCGTCGTAGCTCTCGAAGGCGTAGGGCCCACCATCGCCGACCTTGCCGCAGAGCCGCTTGCCGGCCGCCTCACAGAAGGCGCGGGCGTCGCACCAGTCCACGCACACCACGGGCATTTGCTGATCCGAGCCCGGTTTCCACGCGCAGCTCGGTGTGTAGTCGGAGTTGCTGGCGCAGGCGCTCGGCTGACCTGCGGTGCTCGGGTTGGAGTCGATCCACGCCTCGTACTGCCCGCGAGTGACCTCGGTCTTGTCGATGCAGAAGCCTTCAGGCAAGCGCACCATGTCCGGGCCAAGACCCGAGTCATCGGCGCCCGCTGGGCACGTGCCTTCGCCAGCACGAGTGGGTTCGGGGGTGAGGGGCGCGATGGGCGTTGATGGGCGCAGCAGTATCACGCCGCCCACAGCGACCAACGCGACCCCGGTGAGTGTGAGTGTGCGGCGCATCACCAGAACACCGGGGAGGAGTTGCGGTACGGCGCGTCGTCTGCCATGGGGAAATACAACACGCGGTCTTCCGTGGGATCAGCGCCTTCGCTGCGATTGAGGATGTTCTTGGTCGCGACGCCGGCCACGTCTCGGAGCTTGTAGTTCTCCGAGGCAGTGCGGTTGATGCGATTGTCCTCCAGGCGAGTGCACGCGAGGTTGTAGCCAAGCATCAAGCCGTTGTGGATCGTGTTGTTCGACACGAAATAGCGCATGTTGTGGGCCATGTGGATGCCTGCGTCGTAGAGCGTGTTGCCCGCGATGTAGTTGCCGATGGGGTTGTCACGGGTCGCGGACTTCGCGCTGCCGCTGACGTAACCGAGGATCCCCCAGAAGCCGTTCACCGTGCGCAGCGACATGCGAATGCGGTTGTTGAGGATGACGTTGTCCGTCTCTTTCCACAGGATAATGGGTCCGTCTACTTGCTCGTCCAGGTCGCAAGGCAACGACGCGTCGTAGACGCCGGCGTCGTCGGTCTGACACTGGGTCAGCGTGTTGTCTTCGAACCACACGTTGTGCCCGCTCGAGGTGACGAAGTCGCCGCCGGCGTTGTGATCGAAGACGTTGCTGGCGATGTGGATGTCTTGATCTCGCCGCCCGGCGCCCTCGATGTCGATCCCGAACTGCGGCGACGTCCCTTGAATGTGGTGGATGTGGTTGCCTTCGATCACGATGTTGTGGCCGCCGACGATTGACACGCCCTGACGCCGGTTGTGGTGGATTTCGCTGTTGCGGATGGTGACGTTCGTCGTGGGCTTCTCGGCTTCGGTGTCGGTCGCCTTGGCTCCGACGATCAGCACTCCGT
>JBFXBK010000023.1:0-44525 GCA_050183255.1 Polyangiaceae bacterium
GTTCTCCCAGTTCCGCGTCTTGCTCTCGCGGTTCATCAGGGCCGACAGCGCCTGGCCCTCGACCGTGAGGGTCGAGAAGCCCTTGAGCTTCTTGATGACCACGCGCCGAGGCACCGACATGTTGCCCGGGTAGCCCCAGGACACCTCGAGGACTGCGCCGCCCATGAGGTCTTCGCGGTCGAAGAGTCCGAGGTCGAAGTTGTCGATCTGCAGGGAGACCTTGTCCGCCTTGCGCTCCGCGTCCTCGAAGGTGAAGCCGATGAGGCGGCTGCCGAGGTCGAGGGGCTCCCCGCTGCCTGCCTTCTCGTCCGGAAGCAGCGTAATGCGCACGCCCGGAGCGCTGCGGTCGATCACCGGGTTCACGACGCGGCCTCCTTGCGCCCGGCCTCGCCCAGGATGACGTCGGTGAGCACGCGCAGGCTTGGGATGAACAGCCGCCGGCCCGATTCGATCACGAGAGTTGGGTCCACGATGGGATCCGGCTGGAAGTCAGCGATGGCCCACCAGTAGCCGCACGCCCGGGGCAGCGGCGCGAAGTAGCGCCCCGCCAAGTCCCAGAGCGTGTCGCCCTGCACGACCAAGTGCGTCCGGTTGTCGGCGTGGGCGCGATAGCGGTACGGCTCACGGTCGGTGAGAGCCAAGAGGCCGTCGTCGTCGCGAACGCCGAGGGCAAAGCCATAGCGAGAGCCTACGCGTGGTGGCACGTCACACCTCCTCCCGCAGCTCTTCGGAGGTCACGCGCACGTCGAGGATCTCCTCGAAGGTCACGGTCGCGGCGTACACCAGCACCCGCCCGTCGATGGCGACCTGCCGGTACTGAAACTCCACGTCGGTGACCACGGTCTCGACCGTGATCACCTCGGGCCAGATGAAGAGCGTGCGCGGCGGCGCCGTGTCCACAACGCCCTCGGTTCCCGACGGCGGTACCGTCAGCGCGCGGACGAACGAGCGAAACTCCATGATGTCCGGCTCGCCCGGTTGCTCGGTGGCAAAGAAACGATCGAGGTAGAACTCCACGCCGGCGAGCGAGCGGTTGGCCGTGGACTGGAACTGCAGCACCTGGTGCGAGAGCCCGGGCACGGCGAGCCGGCTCCAGTTGACCTGAACCTTCTCGGTGAGCTGCGTCGGGTTGAATAGGCACTCCATGGACTCGCCGCTCGTGACGTTCACGAGGACGCAGCGTGGAGGGCGGACCATGGCGAGCTCGATCGGCATCCGTCACCTCAGTACGCCGGCACCGGCGAGAAGGAGCGCGCGGCGGCGTCTCGGTTGGCGTTGTGGCTCGCGCGGGCGACGGTCTCGCCGTCGACCTGGACGTTCACCTGGAACGGGGCCGTCTGACCCTGACGCTGTGCCTGGGCGTTCGCGAAGGCCATGATGTTGGCCTCGAGCTGAGCGAGCTCGTTGGTTCGCCCCGCGGTGTCGGCCGCGGCGGGCATCGACGACGTCGCCGCCTCGGCCCGGCTCGCAGTCGCGTCGGTGCGGCCGACGGCGTCGAAGCTGTCCTCGGTGCGAACCTCGCTGGAGAGCGGCGACCGCTTCAGCCGCTCGAGGCTCGAGGGCAGCAGCGCGTCGGGGATCTTGCGCAGCAGCTTGATGACGAAATCGCGGATCCCGTCGAAGACCCGCTGGATGGCTCGCCCGACGCCCTTGAAGAAGTCGACCACGGGCGAGAGGAAGCTCTTGATGCCGTCGGCGATGGAGCGGAACAGCCCCATGAACCAGCGACCGATGCCCACGAAGAACTGCCCGATGGCGCGGAAGAAGCCGACCACGGTGGCGATGGCGTTCGAGATGGCGTTGGGCAGCGTCTCGGTGAACCAGAGGTAGATCTTGGCCGCGGTCTCGCCGATCCAGGTCCCGGCCGCGATGAACGCATCCTTCACGGTGTTGACCACCCAGATGACGGCGGTGACGACTTTGATGAGGCCGGCGAACGCCAGCGTGATGACGGTGACCACGCCACCGAGCACCTGCCCGAGGAACTCGCCCAGCGAACGCCAGGCGCTGGTCGACTCGTTGGTGGCCTTCGTCGAATCCTTCGAGCTGCCCGTGAGCGCGTTCCAGGCATCCCGGAGCTGACCGAGCGCCTCGCCGACGACCTCGAAGGCCGGGCCGATGTACTCCTGCATCGAGCGGAAGCCCCCGATGATGCCGCTCGTGATGCGGGTGAAGACGGCGACGAGCTGCGTGAGCCAGCGGACCACCGTCGCGATCGCGGCGCCTGCTGCTTGACCGAAGCTGCGGAACTCGGACGAGGGCAACGCGGCGGCACCACCGGTAAGCCCGGAGAACAGCGCTCCGATCTCCCGGCCCAGCTCGCTGAAGGCGTCCATCAGGTCTTCGAAGACAGGGCGCGCCTCCTCGATGGTGCGGGAGAAGCCTTCCTTGAAGCCCTCCCAGACTTGCTGGATGCGGTAGACGATCTGGTAGAGCGAGATCAGGAAGCGCTTGAGCCCCTGGTTTTCGGCGCGGTTGAGTTCCTCGCGAACGGCCCCGGAGAAGCCGCCTTGCTCGAAGAGCTGCTTGAGGCCGTTGAAGAACAGCCGCACCCGCTCGCCGATACGCCTGGCGAAGTCGGCGATGCCCCCGATGTTGCGCTGGAACGCAACCACGAAGCCGGCCACGACTGCACCGAGCACGGCGACGATGAGGATGGCCGGCAAGAGCGTCGCGAGGATGCCGCCCACCGTGATGCCGAGCGCCTTGAACGCGATGACCAGGAGCGCGATGGCGGCCTTCGCGGCGATGACCCCGCCGACCAACATCAGGAAGCTGCCGGCTGCGAGCACGATGCCGGCGAAGATCCGCTTGATGGGCGCCGGAATGGCCTGGAACGCCCGCAGGATGGCGTTGAGGGTGTCCACCACCGCCCGCACGATGGGCTTGAACACGGCGGCGAAGGGCTCGCCCAGGACGACCGCGAAGGTCTGCAGCGTGCCCTTGAGCAGCGTCTTCTGGCCCTCGAAGGTGTCGAGGAGCTGCTCGCGGAACCGGGCTGCCGTTCCGCCGGCGCCGGTCATCTCGTCGCGGAGGGCCGCGATGGCCTCGGCGCCGCGGAGGGTGACCTGTTGGCCGTCGCGCATGGTGGTGAAGCTGGCGTTCAGCACCGCGTTGAACGCGAGCAGCCCGCGCGCGCCGAAGGCCGTGACCACCCGGCGATTGCGTTCCTCGTCGCTCATGTTTGCCGTCGCCTGCGCGAAGTCGCTCATGATGTCGACGATGGAGCGCATGCGACCGCTCTGCTGATCGAAGACCTGCACCCCGGCGCTGGTGATCGCCTGCTGGGCGCGGCTTTCGGCACCCACTCGTCGCACGGACTCGCGGAACGCCGTGGCCGAGCTCGACGCATCGATGTTGCGGTTGCGGAGCAGGCCCATGGTGATCAGCACGTCGTCGAGGTTCTGGCTGAACACCGCACCGGTGGCCGCCGCCTTCGACAGGCCCGCCTCGAAGTCGCGGGTCTGGAAGTTCGTGAGCTGGGTGATACGCAGCAGCTTGTCGGTGACGCCCGAGGCTTCTTCCGCCGCGAAGCCGTAGGCGTTGAGCGTGCCCACCACTGCTTCGGCGGCCTGCGCCACACCGAGCTGGCCGAGCGATCCCGCCGCGAGGTCGAGCACGGGGATGAGCGTGCGCGTGGCCTGCTCGGCGGTCTGGCCCGCGGTCGCCAAGGACTGGAGCCCCGCCACTGCTTCATCGGGAGAGAACTGCGTCTCGATGCCGGCCTGGATCGCCGCGTCCCGGAGCATGCCGAGCTCGCGCGTGGTGGCGCGGGTCACCGCCCCAACGGCGGCGAGGCCCTGCTCGAAGCGTCCGGCGGCGTTTGCCAGGGAGAGCGCGCCGGCGACTGCAGCCGCTCCAGCCGTGAACACGGCGAGCCCGATTCCGAGCTGCTGGAACGCGCCCGTCATGCGCGTCGTGCCGCCGGTCACCCGATCGTCGAGGCTCGCGAAGCGTCGCTCGACGGTGGCCATCTTCGCCGAGGCGAGGTCGCGTGCGGTGAACACGAAGCCGAGGCCGAGGTTGTTGAGCGCCACGGCCTACGACCTCCGCTTTCCGGCTTTCTCGATCTCCTTGGCTTCGCGAGAACGCTGATGACCGATGCGCTCGAGGAACCAGTCGCGGTCGGCGGTGGTCATGGCGAGCACCTCCGACAGGCTCGCCCCGAGGCCCGAGCCACCGTGCTGTCGCCAGCACATCTGGAAGATGCCCTCGCGCCAGCCATCGAGGTCTACCCCTGGAAAGAGCTCGTGCGGCCCCGGCGACGCGCCGCCCTCTCCTTGCCGGGCATGAAGAAGGTCCGATCGAAAGGGAGGTCGACCTCCTGGGTGGCGAAGCACTCCGGGCACTCGATCTCGATGCCCGTGTCGACGCCGCAGTCGACCCGATCGAACTCGTCGACGAGGAAGTCGGCGTCGCGCAGGCTCAGGTCCTCGATGAACTTCTTCTTGTCGCGCGCCTCGACGCCTTCGACCTCCAGCACTCGGAAGGCGAGCATCGCCGACAAGAGCTGATCGCCCGCGTTGCGCCGCAGCTGCGGGAGCTTGCGTTCATCGGCGCCGGTCAGGAGCCGGAACCAGACCCGCTTGCTCGCGTCGGGCAGCGTGGTCTCGAGGCGGTTCCCCGCGAGCAGGGCGGCCCGGCTCTCCTCCGACAGCGGCCGGCACGGCAGCTCGGCGAGATCCAGCTCCCACTCGATGCGCGCACGGCAGGCCTCGCTCTGACAGTTGACCGCGAAGGCGTACGTCGGGCCGTAGGTGAGCGCCCGGATCTGGAGCAGCGCGAAGAACCGGTCACCCTGGAGCACCACGCCCCAGTCGATAAGCTTCTCGCCGAAGTCATAGGGCCCGGCGTCGAGCGTCTCCTCCCAGCAGGCGGCGAGCAGCTCGTCCACCTGGCCGCCGGACTTTGCGAGCCGACGATCGGCAAGGACCCGCTCCTCGCGGACCTTCATGCCGCGGATTCGGCCTCTGAGCCCCGACGGGCAGGTGATGATCTCGGACATCGGCGCGCACCTCCTGGAGATGGGTCTCCCAGGGAGGCAAAGCGCCCGGCGTCAGGGGTGGGGACAGCTTCGCGCATTTCACCGCAGTGGGCGATGTGCGACCATAAGCCTCGCATCGGAGGACTCAACGCGTGGATGCGAAGACGAAATTCGACAAGGTCATTGCACGAGCCCGCGGGCTCTGTGCATTGCATGAGCGACTCTCGAATCAAGGCGTCCCTGGTGGGACCGTCGCCGAGTTGAATCTCGATGATCTCTTGCGCTCCGCGCTGATGCTGGGGGTCTCGGCAATGGATGCCTACTACCGGGACAAGTTCCTTGAACGCCTGGTCCCCTATGCAAAGGCGAAGAGTGCTACCAAAACTCTGGAAGACGCGCTCTCGCGGGCAGGCGTCACCATGACGGATGTGCTCGAGTTGCTCGGCAACAAGCGTCCACATCGCACGCTGCGCAACAAGATCGCCGGGTGGCTTCTGGGAAAGCCAATGCACGACCTGGATCAGGTTGACGTGCTGCTCCAAGGGTTCGGGATTAAGAAGCTGACGGAGAATGCCGCCAAGAAGGACGGGGCAAAGACCATCCGAAAGAAGGTCGAGGACGCAGTACAGCGTCGCCACGACATCGCGCACTACGGAGACTACTTTGCAGGGAAGAAGACGTTGAAGAAGATCCAACGCGCCTGGACGGTCAAACAGCTCGACTGGATCGCTCGCCTGGTCGAGCAGTCGGACGCGATCATCTCATCGGCGACGTCTTGATTACTGCACCAGCTCGAAGAAGTCGTACGTGAGCGTGACCGACTCGATGACGTTCTCGTCGGCTTCGTTGTCCCAGTCGCCGGCGACGAACTTCACGGGCCAGGCGCGGGAGAGCGACCAGCGGCGCAGGGTGGTGCCGTCGCGGTCCTGCTGCACGATGTCGAGGTTGCGCTTGTAGAAGACGTCGTTGAGGCCGAGGCCGCTCGAGGTGATCGCCACGTCCTGGAACCAGTCGAAGAGGTCGCGGTCCTGGGTGGCGCCGCGCTCGAGGGTGACGTCGGCGAAGGTCAAGCGGCCCGGGCTCTTGTTGGGGATGAGCGAGCCGCCCTCGAAGTACTGCACGTTGGCGACCTCGACCGAGAGCTCACTGCACTTCTGAAAGCCGGCGTGGCCGATATCGTCGATCTCGACGATGAACTTGAACTTCTTGTGGAAGCTACGGGGATTGCCGATGACCGCCATGGTGTCCTCCTACGTCACGCGCCGGCCGCGGCGAGCTCGGCTTCGAGCGCCCGCGTGTCCTGAGAGATGCGCAGCACGATGAACTCGGCTGGCTTGTTGGTGGCGAGACCCACCCGGGCGATGAGCTTGCCGGCGAAGATGACCGAGGGCGTGTTGAGCTGGTCGGAGACGTCCACGAAGAACGCCTTGGCCGGCTCGCGCGATCGGAACGCGCCGTTGTTCATCTGGGTGAGCAGGAACGCCGTGATGGTGCGCCGTACCTGGGCGCGCAGCCCCTCGGTGTTGTTCTTGTGCCGCGCGAACTGCAGGCCCTCCTTCAAGCTGCGCTCGATGAAGATGACCCCGCGCCGCTCGGCCACGTAGGGGAAGTTGCTGTCGCCCTTCAGCGTCCGCGAGCCGTCGATGAAGCGCGGCAGGCCCGGACCCGTGGTGAGCGGGTTGATGCGCTTCGGGTACACGAGGTCGCGCTTGGCTTCCTCGAGCACCTCGTCGGTCTCGAACCCCAGCACGCCGAACATGCGGCCCTTGTCGATGCCCGCCGGCGGGTCGTAGACGCCGCCCGGCGTCGCGCCGTCGGTGCGTGCGTAGACCCCGGCGACGATGCCCGAGGGCGGCACCACGATCTGGTCCGCGGCCCCGAACACGCTCTTGGCCGGGTTGAGCACCTTCACCCGCGGCCAGTAGATGGCGGCGAACTCCGAGAGGTTGAGCAGCGCCGCGGTCGCGGTCACGTAGGTGACGATGTCGGTGGCGCCCTGGTTCTCGGGCGGGTCGAGCACGGCGAAGACGGTCCCGTCGCGCGCCACCTCGCAGTAGCTGATCATCGCGTTGTGGACGGCGGGCGTGGCTCGACCCGGCACGGTGAGCAGCGTCAGGTCCTGGACCTGGTCGAGAGCTCGGATACCCGTCTTGCCGACGTCGCTGCCGATGAAGTCGTTGTCGTCGAGCCCGGTGAGCCCGTCGTCCCCTCCGGTCAGGGCGATCGTCTGTGCGTCTGGGACTGGCGCGCCAGGCAGAAGCTGATCGATGACGCGGACGAGCACCGAGCCGAGGCGTGCGTCGTTGACGACGCGCTCGACGTAGCGCTCGGCGGTCGGCTCCATGGAGAGGTTCGGGAAGGTCTCGCGGTAGACGCCGTCCTCGATGACGGCCAGGTCGAACTCGGCGGCGTCGCCCGAGGTCGCAGCACGCACCTCTGCCTCGACCCGGTTGGCGTAGCTGCCCGGGTCCTTGCCTTCGACGCGCACGGAGTTGGCCGAGCCGGAGTCGCTGCCAGCGTGCGCATCGGTGTCGAGACCGAAGGCTGCGGCCGTGGCGACACGAGCCTGAATCGATGCGGTCGATCCGGTGGCGGTGGTACGGACGTCGAGCACGTTGCCGACCGCCGCGTCGACGACGACGCCGGCAATGGCGGCCTCGACGACGGCCTTCACCTCGGCGATGGTGACCGAGGAGATGTCGGCGACGTTGCCGGTGCCCGACACAACGCCGGCCGAGAACGCCAGCGCCCCGTTGGCGGTACCGCCCGTCACCTCGACCGAGCTGCCGGTGCCCTCGGCGTCGCTGGCGAGGGTCAGCACCCCGCCGAGCACCAGGGCCTTGCCGCCGTCGATGGCGGCGTTGATGACCGCGGCCACCTCCTCGGGCGTCGCGTTGGCGATGTCGCCGAAGTCGGCGCTGAGGAACGTGACGGTCTGCTCGGGGCCGCCGTCGAAGCGGAGCGTGAGCGTCTGTCCGTCCGCCAGCGCAAACGGAGGCGTGCCTCCAGCGGCTGCCTGGGCGGCGGTGGCGTTGAAGGTGGCCGTCTCGTCGGCGCCGCCGTTCACCGACAGCACCACGACGTCGCCGTCGGCGAGCTGGAAGGCGCAGGCGGTTCGGCTACCTGCTGACGAGCGCGATGCTGGTGATGGTGTTTCTGGTGTTCGTCGCACACATGTTCATGGGCCGGCCACCAGTGGAGACGCTTCTGTTTGCCATCGCGCTCGCTGTTGGGCTCAGCCCGGAGCTCTTGCCCGCGATTCTCGGAGTGAATCTCTCGCGCGGGGCCTCGATGATGGCTAGCGCAGGCGTGCTGGTTCGGCGGCTCAACGCCATCGAGAACCTCGGCAGCATGGATGTCCTGTGCACGGACAAGACCGGTACCCTCACCGCGGGGGTCATCCAGATGGATGGCGCCTACGATCCGGAAGGCGCCGAGTCCGGCGACGTCCTCGAACAGGCCGCGGTGAACGCCGCACTCGAGACCGGCCTGCCGAGTCCCCTGGACGACGCGATCTTGCAGGCGCATCAGCCCGCACTCGCGCGGTGGACCAAGCGCGCCGAGATCCCGTTCGACTTCATCCGCAAGCGAGTGAGCGTGGTGGTGCAGGACTCCGCGGGAGTCCAAGTGATCACGAAGGGTGCCTTTCACCGCGTGCTCGAAGTCTGCAGTTCGCTGCCGGATGGCTCCGTGCTGGATGACCAGGCGCGCGACAGGCTCGAGCGTCGGTACGGCGACTGGAGTGGTCGAGGGGTCCGCGTCCTCGCCTTGGCATCGAAGACCGTTGTGGACCAGCCCACCTTTGGACGAGAGGACGAGGCCGACCTCACCTTCGCTGGATTTCTCACCTTCGTGGATCGACCCAAGGAAGGCGTGACCCAGGCGCTAGCCGCACTCCATGAGCTCGGCGTTTCGGTCAAGGTGATCACCGGAGACAACAAGCTCGTCGCGCAGCACGTCGCCGCGCAGGTCGGTCTGGACAGCGAGCACGTCCTGACCGGAGCTGATCTCGACCAGCTCCAGGATGAGGCCCTCTGGCAAGCCGCCGAGAGAACGAGCTTGTTCGTCGAGGTCGACCCGAACCAGAAAGAGCGGATCATCCTCTCCCTCAAGAAGATGGGACACGTGGTCGGCTTTCTTGGCGATGGCGTCAACGACGCGCCGGCCATGCATGCGGCGGACACGAGCCTTTCCGTGGATCAAGCCGTGGATGTGGCCCGAGAGGCCGCCGACTTCGTTCTGCTCGAGCGCCAGCTCGATGTGATTCGCCGCGGTATCGAGGAAGGCCGAAAGACCTTTGCGAACACCCTGAAGTACGTGCTCACGACGACCAGCGCGAACCTCGGGAACATGGTGAGCATGGCGGTTGCGTCGTTGTTCTTGCCCTTCCTTCCGCTCCTGGCCGGTCAGATCCTGCTCAACAACTTTCTCTCCGACATTCCGGCGCTCGGCATCGCCAACGACAGCGTGGACCCCGAGCTCGTGGATCGACCGCGGCGCTGGGACATCCGATTCATTGCTCGTTTCATGGTCGAGTTCGGTCTGCTCAGCTCGCTCTTCGACTTGCTCACGTTTGGCGCATTGCTCGGTCTCTTTCACGCTACGCCGGAGCTGTTCCGGACGGGTTGGTTCGTCGAGTCACTGCTGACCGAGCTGGTGATCGCGCTCGTGGTGCGAACCCGAAGACCGCTCTTCCGCAGCCGCCCAGGACGACTCCTCTTCTGGTCGACACAGGCCGTGATTGTCGCCGCCTTCGTCATTCCCTACTTGCCCCACATCGGAGTGCTCGGCTTCGTGGCCCCGCCCCCTGCGCTGCTTGCGCTGCTCGCTCTGATCACCCTCGGGTACGTGGTGGCGGCGGAGCTGATGAAGCGGTGGTTCTATCGTAGGGCCCCTGTTGGCTGAGGATCTCAGGGCGCTGCCTCGCGGATTCAGAGCGAGAGACTGCTGGATCGTTGGACCTTCTCGTCCGCTCCCGTCAGGAGGCCCTCTGAGAGAGTGCCGAGCGGTCTCTCCGCGTGATGTGTAGACCTTTTCACCAGAGCGCACCAGAGGCGGTAGACGCGAAGCTCGATCGCTGAGTACCGTTGCTTCGTGGCAACGAAGAAGGGGACAACATCTCCCAAGAAATCGACGCGCGCTGATTCTGCGAAGAGCCCCATCGACGCCTACCTCGCGGGCATCGAGAACATCACCGCACGCGCGACGCTCACGCGGCTCTGTGCACAGCTCCGTGAGCTGCTGCCGACGGCGACGGAGACAATCAGCTACAACATGCCGGCCTTCCGCTTGCCGAACGGAAACGTCGCCGCGGGCTTCGCCTTCTTCGGGAAGAACTGCGGGTACTACCCCCACAGCGGCAACGTCGTCCCGAAGCTCGGCGCGCTCGTCGATGGCTACAAGGCGACCAAGGGCGGCATCGCGTTTCCGCCCGACAAGCCGTTGCCAAAGAAGGTCGTGAGCGCCCTCGTTCGCACGAGGCTCGCCGAGATCGCCGAGAAGGAGGCTGCGCCGAAGCAGACCAAGACGGCGACCACCAAAAAGGCGACCACCAAAAAGGCGAACACCAAAGCGGGCGCTACCAAGCCCCCAGCTGCGGCCGCAGCCAAGCAGCCGCGCATCTTCGCCATGTCGTTCGCCAGCGTGTACCCGCTCTACGTGCAGAAGGTTGCGAAGAAGGGCCGCACCCAGCAGGAACTCGACGAGGTCATCGCCTGGCTCACCGGCTATCGGGGGAAGGCCCTCCAGCGCGCCATCGATCAGAAGGTCGACTTCGAGGCGTTCTTCGGCGCCGCGCCCCGCTGGAACCCGAAGGCGGATCTCATCACCGGGGTCGTCTGCGGCGTGCGCGTCGAAGACGTCGCCGATCCGCTGATGCAGAAGATCCGCTACCTCGACAAGCTGGTCGACGAGCTTGCCAGGGGGAAAAAGCTGGAGAGCATCCTGCGACAGTAGTTGCCCGCGCGTCGCTACCAGTTACCGAGCTTCTCGAGCACGCCGCGTCGCTTGACGATGTTCTTGTAGTCCCACTGAATGGTCCGAGCTTTTCGCAGCCAGCGCTTCAGATCCCGCGACTTGATCTGCGCTGCATCGGTGATGCGAAGCTCTGCGGCCTCGAACTTGCCCTCGGCCTGGAGGAGCGGCTCTTCGAAGGACTGCCCGCTCCAGAACAGCAACTGCACGTACGTCTTGCGCACCCAGTAGCCGACGATGGGATTGCCATCGATGAACCACACCGGGGCCCCGTGCCAGATCTTGCTCTCGGCCTGCTTGAGCCCCGCGTCGATCGCTTCGCGAGCGCCTCGCAGATCTCGCGGGAGCCTGCTGACTGAGCGGCGTTGTACTTCTGGATCTCGTTGTGCATCGCGTGCTCCGCGCCATCGACTAGCCGCGCTAGCCGTAGCGCGATTCGGCGCGCCTCGGCAACGGGCATGGAGCGAAGGGTAGTTGGTTCGTTGGGGGGAGATCGAATCGGGCGTGCTCTATGCGCCAGCTCGCACCGCCGTTGGCACACCGCCATCGGTCGTCCGACGACGGCCGGTCGAGGGCACTGAGCATCACGACATCGGCCTGGCTGTCCACGATGGGCACCATATACGCAACCGTTGGGTTGCGCGTATGGGGAGCCTGGGCTATACGCAACCCAGAGGTTGCTCATATGAAAGACAAGATCGAGAAAACGACGACGCTGAAGGCTCCCCTCGCGAAAGTTTGGAGGGCGATTAGTGACTCGGTGGCGTTTGGAACGTGGTTTGGCATGACCCTCGACGGTCCGTTCGTGGAGGGCCAGACGGTCATGGGCGCGATCGCGAAGACGCAAGTGGACGACGAGATCGCCGCGCACCAGGAGCCGTACGTCGGGATGCGTTGCGAGCTCCGGATCGAGCGCGTCGTGCCTCGCAAGCTCTTCGCCTTTCGCTGGCATCCTGGCGCCGACCCCGACCTGGAACCGGATGCGCCGATGACGCTCGTGACGTTCGAACTCGAGGAGGTTCCGGGGGGTACACGCCTGACCATCACGGAGTCGGGCTTCGACGCGCTACCGCTCGAACGTCGTGCGAAGGCGTTCACCGAGAACGAAGGCGGGTGGGAGATCCAGCTGTCCCTCATCGGGAAGTACCTCGAACGAGAGGAGTGAGCGATGTCCCGACTGACTGCCTCAGCTCCCGTGTTTGCGGCCTTGGGCGATCCGCATCGCATCATGCTGGTGACCCGCCTGTGCAAGAACGGGCCGCTCTCCGTCACGGCTCTGACGAAAGGCACGGCGATCACGCGTCAGGGGGTGACCAAGCACCTCCGCGTACTCGAGGCGGCAGGCCTCGCGCGGTCCGAGAAATCGGGTCGCGAGACGGTGTGGGCGCTGGAAGAGCGCCCACTCGCGAAAGCGCGGGACCACCTCGACCTGATCGCGCGGCAGTGGGATGCGGCGCTCGATCGTCTGCGAGCGTTCGTCGAAGACGAGTGATTACACGCAAGAAGGAACGTCACGCGTGACTTTTTGCAAGTGCGGACTGAACGTCCGACGAGAGCCGATCGCGGGGCGCGCGCCGAGATTGGAGTACGATGGTTCCCCGCGGCAATAAAGCGTGGTCTTGGCGCGTCCGGGAGCGCTTCTACTGCGGCACCACCCACGCCGCGCGGCTCGCGACCAACGGATCCTTGTCTGCCTGATAGACGGCGAGGCGCTCGCGCTGCTCTCTGCCCCAGCCCCGCTTTGGCTTGGAGGTCGCGAGCAGGGCTTCCAAGGCGATGCGCCGGAGCCGCGGGTCCTTTGAGTTGGCGAGCAAGCCCTCGATCTGTGACTGATGCACCGCGTGGCGCACCGCGCTCAGTGCGGCCTCCATGCTGTCGTAGTGCAGCAGGTTCTGGTCCGACAGCGACGTGAGCAGCTCGCTGAGCCGCCGGAAGTCATACAGCGTGCCTGCCAGGCGAATGGCTTGAGGGGCCAGGAGCGGGTCGGCGATCAGGCCCGTGAGCACGTGCTTGCCCACGTCGGTGCGGGCCTTGCCGGCGTACGGGCCCAGGTGGTTCGGTAGCGCGTCTAGCAGTGCCGCGAGGATACGACGCTTGGAGGTGACCGCCTTCAACTGCAGCAGCGCCCCCGCCAGCTGCTCGCTCTCACGGCCCTGCATGCGGTGCATGCAGGCGTTGAACGCCGCGACGGCTTCCGCAGGTTGCTCGGCGCTGAGCCCCGCGGCGCAGGCGTTCCAGAGCACCCGCTCCGGGTCGACCAGCGGGATGTAGGCGGCGCGGCCCAGGAGCGCCAAGCGGGCGTCGAGCTCCGGGCGGCGCAGCAGCTTGCTGAACAGCCGCGTGATGCGGGCCTCGCTCTCGGCGCTGAGGCGCGCGGTGGGGATCTCCGCGAGGCGACTCGCCAGCACCCAGTCCGAGCTGTCGGCTGCCTCTTCCCACACCTGCCACGCCTCCTCGCGATCGAGGTGGGGCCACAGCGCCCGTAGCAGCGCGAGGTGGACGTCGCGGTGGAGCGAACTGCGGTCGTAGCTCAGCAAGAGCTGCAGCCCGGCTTCACCCGCGTAGTCACCGAGCAGCCGGATCACCTCCTTGGCGACGGTGACTTGCTTGAGCGGCACGCGCTTCAGCATCTCCACCACCTCGCTGCGCGGAAGTGCCAAGAGCTGCTTGCGCCAGGCGTAGATCGCCCAGCGCGCGCGATCGTCGCCGAGACACTCTTGAAGCACCCCAAGGCCGCTGCCGTCGTCCAGGTGGGGCAGCGCGCGCACCGCCATCTCACGTAGCGGCGCCCTGGGATCGCTGGCGAAGCGGATCAACAGCTCGCTCGGCGCGAACGCCAAGCGCGTGAGTTGCTCGAGGCAGCTACGCAGGGTGGGCACGTCGCGCTCGGTGTCTGCCAGGATCGCCTCGAGCGATGCCGCGCGGATACATTGGTCGCTGGCTGTCCAGCTGCCGTGCCCCAGTCGAAAGTGGATCACCCAGCGCGTCTGCTCGCTGGAGAAGCGCCCCAGGAGCGGGCGCTCACCGAGGAAGCCTCGCAGGCGACTCTGGCGCTGAGTGGCCACGAAGTCTGCGATGCTTGGGGCCGCGATGAAGGTCTCGTCCTTGGCTAGCAGCTCATCTGCCAGCTCGGAGAAGGCCTTGGGATCTGCGCGGCGCACTTGGGCGAGCAAGGTCGTCACCACGCCGAGCAGGGGTACGCGCCGCGCGAGCGCCCGCATGGCCTCCAGCACAGAAGGCATCTCACGCAGGCGCGGCCCCGCGCTGAGCGCCAGCCAGGCCAGGGCGCCAGCGCGCTCCTGGGTCGCCCAGGTGGCCATGAGATCACAGATGGCTGGCTCGAGCGCTGCGAGATCGGCGCGCGCCACTCCCACCAAGAGACCCAGGCTGGAGACGCTGCCGCGGACCTTGAGCAAGCGGCTGAGGTTCTGGGCGGCCCACGCCGCGTCCAGACGGAACAGGCTGGTGATCAGTCGGTCCAGGTGAAAGCTCGTACCCGGCGACAGATCCGCGGCGTCCAGCGCGTGGTCGATGATCTCGCCTAGCTGCGCGAGGTGTTCAGCGCCAAAGCAGCGCCGCGGTAGATCCGCGAGGCCAGCGAGCATCACGCCGCGCACCGGGTCTTGCTCGAATCGCCGCGCGGAAACGAGATCGAGGGCGAGCCTGGTGGCGCCTGGATTGAACTCGGCGGCGGCGATCAGCGCCCGCAAGGCGTAGCCACGCTCTTCTCCTTCAGGGTGGCCAAGCCAGGGCGCCACGACTTGCTTGGCGGCGTCGGGAGCCAGGAAGCGCGCGTACTGAATGCGCTCCCGCGGCCGCGTCTGCAGGTAGTCACAGGTGTCCAGGTGGCGGGCGGCCTCGCGTTGTTGCAGGTCGGGGGGGAGGAGCGCGACTTGCGCGATGGAGATCACGCCGTGCGCGTTGCGAGCCGCAGCGCTCCAGCGCCGAAACGCCTCGTCGCGCTGGGGGTGCGTCGGGTCCAGGTAGCGAAACAAGAAGCCGCCCCAGCTGCGCTGCACACCCGATCTGGAAATGCTCTCGAGCCAGGCGTGCAAGACTTGCTGGCGTTCATCCAGCGGCAAGCTCAGGTACCAGCGCTTGCCGCGCTTCGGCTCGTCACTCAGGGTGGTCGGCGCGTGGCGGATCAAGTAGCACAGCCGCTCGCTGCCCAGGCGCGCGGCCAGGCTGGTGAAGCGCACCGCGCCGAACGCGCCCGGCGCGGGCACCGGGCGCGTTGCCTCGTGGAGCCGCTTGAGCTCATCGAACAGTGCCACGGGGAAGCGTTTGGCGAGCCGCTGGATGCTCGCCCCCAGCCAGTATCCAGGCGCTTGCTCGAAGGTCATCAGGCGGCCGACCAGGGCGATGGCCTGTTCGCCCGCGTGCTCAGCCAACTCCGGCAGCACGGCGGCCATGCGCCAGCGCAGCCGCGGATCGAGGCCGCCCTTGGCGTCGTCCAAGGCTTGGTTGAGCCAGGCTGCCACCCGCACGCCGTGGAAGCGCGCCAGGCGCCCCCAGCCATGAGGCGTGAGGCGGTTCAGCGCGGCGTCTGTGTCACCTGACGCGAGCAGATCGCTGACCAGCTCTGGCGATGCGTAGCCGAGCAGGTCGAGGCGTTGCTGTTCTGGGTCTTGCGCCGACCACACCCCGCGCAGCCAGCGGTCCACCGCTGCGCCGCGCCCGTGGCGGCGCAACTTGAGCAGCAGGGACTTTCGCGCTCCGGCTGGGGCATGATCCAAACACACGCTCAATCCAGCGTCGTCGCACACGTGGAAGGCGAGCTTCAACGCGCGCTTGCGCAGCACCTGGGAAGGCCCCCGAACAGCGGCCAGGACCTGCTCACTGCTGGCGCTGCCGTAGCTGCTCGCCAGGGCCAGGCTGCGCAGGTAGCTGCTGGAACTCGCGGCGAGCTGCGCGACGAGCGTTGCCGCGCGGCTATCACTCCTGGCCTGTCGCCCCAGCTCGACGCAACGCGCGACGCGCTCACGGTGATCCAGGCCATCTACACTGGCAGCGAAACCCGCAGCCAAGTCTTGCTCGCTCATACCGGCAGCTTAGCCCGCGTCGCCCCCGCGGGACACACGCGCGCATCCACGTCGGGAGCCATTCCGCCGCAGGCGCGCCCGCCGCTGGCTTCAGGTTCCGCAGAAGGTCTGGTAGCCCCGGTCACCGTCCGCAGGCGGATCGGTGTACGCGGCGGTCGACGGGCCCACGTCGTAGGGATCGCGCAAGACCTCGACGAGGCGCTCTGCCGGTCCGGTGTCTCCGTGCTCGACGACGGCAGCGAGCGCCGCCTCGACGTGGTGGTTCCGCGGGATCACGCGTGGGTTGGTTCGCCGCATGAGGGCCTGGGCGCTCACTCGAGAGTCCGCGTCGTCGAAGCGGGATCTCCAGCGCGCGAGCCACGGGTCGAGCGCCGCGGGCAGGGGTGAGTCGGTGGAGGCGTCGAGCGCCCCGCTCAACGCGGCGAACGTGTTCGTGTGATCGAGGCCATGCTGCTGCATGAGCTGCTGCAGGTCCGTCACCAGCGACTCGTCCTCGGGGCCGAGCTCCGAGAGGCCGATCTTGGTCCCCAACATCGCGCGCCACGCGGCGTCGATGCGATCGGGGACTTCGTTCAGTCGGGGCTGGATGATGTCGATCGCTTGGTCGCTGTCTTCGTGGAGTAGCGGCAGCAGGGTCTCCGCCAGTCGAGCCATGTTCCAGGCGAGGATCACGGGCTGGTTTCCGAAGGCATAGCGCCCGCGGTGATCGATGGAGCTGAACACGGTCTCGAGGTCGTAGGCGTTCAGCATCGCGCAGGGACCGAAGTCGATCGTCTCACCCGAGATCGACGTGTTGTCGGTGTTCATGACGCCGTGTATGAAACCGACGCGCATCCATGCGGTAATGGTTGCGATCTGTGCGGAGACGACGCGCTCGAAGAAGGCCAGGGCGCGCTCGGGGCCGCTCGAGGCCTCGATGTCCGGGAAGAGCCGTTCGACGGCGTAGTCGACGAGCGTTCGAATGGCGCCCACGTTGTGGCGAGCGGCGAAGTACTGAAACGTGCCGACGCGCAGGTGGCTACGCGCCACTCGCGTCACGATCGCGCCGGGCTGGGGACGCTCGCGCCGAACGGTCTCTCCGCTGGCGACGACGCACAGGCTGCGGGTGGTCGGGACACCAAGCCCGAACATCGCCTCGCCCATGATGAACTCCCGAACTGCGGGTCCCAGCGCGCAGCGACCATCTCCCCCCCGAGAGAACGCGGTGCGGCCCGATCCCTTGAGCTGGATCTCTCGTCCCACCCCGTCGCGATCCACGACCTCTCCCAGGAGGTGGGCCCGGCCGTCGCCGAGTGAGGGGACGAAGCCGCCGAACTGGTGTCCCGCGTAGGCCAGCGCGATGGGCTGGAAGTCCGGCAGCATCACGTTGCCAGCGAAGACCGACGCCTTTTGCTCGTCGCTTTGCAGCGCCTCCGGGTCGAGCCGCAGCTCCTCGGCGAGCGGTTCGTTCCACAACAAAAGCCGCGGCGCGCTGACGGGAGTCGGTTGGATCTCCTGGTAGAACTCCGCTCCGAGGCTGGCGTAGGTGTTGAGCGTATTCACGTGGGGAGCCTCTCTCGTTTCAAGGCGCGAGCATTCGTCGCCCGGCTGTGCATCAGCACAGGTGAGTTGCCTACTACGACATCGCCGCGGATGCTTCGAGATGGTGACTGACGTGGTCGACTTCATCCTGCAGAACGGCGGCCCGATCGCGCGCAACGTTCTGCTCACCGAGCTCGGCGAGACGAAGAGCAACGCCTACCGGGCAAACCGCGAGGCTTTGCTCGCGTCGGACGAGGTCGCTTACTGGCGGGGTCAGATCCCCTCGGTGGTCGACTGTGGATCCATCCTCGGCAGCAGCGACTCCTGCGTCGAGAACTCCCTAGGGAAACTGATCCAGTATCGCCTGGAACCCGGGGACTACCTTTCCCGCGCCCTGGTGCGCGCAATGCTCCGCTACCTCGAGACTGAAGGCGGCGGGTTCTACGGCGGGCTCTCGCGCTACCTCATAGCGGGGTATCTCGCACTCGCGGGTGTGGGGGAGAGGAGTGTCTGGAGCGCGCTGCGGGATCGGCTCGACCGACTTCAGCGCAGCTGTGCGCGCGTCGTCTCCACGTCGTCGACGGCCTGCTTTGAGATCTACGAGGACTCGGCCGCGAACCTCGAACGTGCGGTCAGAGGCAAGCGAGCCCTGAAACCGGAACTCTACGCGGACCAGTTTCTCGACCTGCCGCTGGTCCACGACTTGTTCTTCTTCGCTCGCCTTCGCCACGCCTACCCACCCAGAGACACCGCGAAGATCGACGCCGTGCTCGACTTCGTTCTGGACGATCGCTACCAAGCGCTCGACTACGGATACGGTGTGATGCGCGATGCAGCCCGCGGCGGCTGGCACTCCATCGGCTGGAGCGCCCACCTGCCCTTTTTCCATGAAGGCCTCGCTTCCGCCTACTTCGAGAAGGGCCTCCTACATCGCTACGTTTGCGTCGCCAGCCTGCGCCCCACCTTCCGTCACCCCAACCTGGAGCGCTGGCTGTCGCGAGTCGGAATGCGTTTGCGCCCTCACCGCGGCGAGAACGGCCTCTACGCGTTGCCGAATCAGCTGCTTCCGGAGGTCAAGGATTCCTACTTCATGAACGGGAGGCACATGGGCCTGGGCGAGAACCGGCGCACCAGGACGGGACGCCTGGTCGATTCGTCGTTGTGCCTCTGGCTCGCAGGGGAGCCTTCGCACGACCTCGCCGCGATTCGTCGTTCTCGATGACCTCACCGTTCGAGGGTTGAAGCGCTGGGGGCGCGCTCGAGTCCCGAGTCGACCTCCTCGCGGAAACACTCAGTCGAGCGGACAGACGTGCTGGTCCGTGAGGCTGATGTCGGTCAACCCGCGTCCACCGAGCGGAGGAAGCGTGTCAGCTGCGAGGTGAACTGCCGGGGAGACTCGAGGGGGAACATGTGGCCCACGCCAAGCGACACCTGAGTCTCTGCGCCGGTCACGAGCCGCGCAGTGGTCACGGACACCAGGCGAAACAGCGGTCGAGTCAGCTCGCCATAGGCGACGGCAACGGGCAGTTCGAGCCGGGCTAGCGTGTCCGCCGAGATGCTCGACGGTTCGTTCTGGGATAGCTGACTGACCAAGGTGTGCGCGTTCTCGAGCTGTTGAGCACGCACCGCGTCCGGTTGTCGGGCGAAGTACCCTGGGCTCTGCGCGCTGGCGTCGACCAACTTCGCAGCGGCTTCGCTGAGCTTCCTCTCCGCCGCTAACGCAAAGAGCGGCGCGAACATCGCCTGTGCGTCCTCTCCGAAGGCTGCTGCGTCGGTTTCGGAGAGCGCACCGGGGTAGCCCGGCTCATAGAGGAAGAGACTCGCGATGCGTTCGGGGGCGAGCAATGCGGCCTCCAGAGCCACGTCGGCGCCATAGGACCAGGCGGCCAGGTGAGGAAACTCCAGACCAGGCTCGTCGATGGCTCTCAGCAGATCTCGGGCATGGGAACGGATCCCGAAGCCACCGGAGCTAGCTTCTCCGTCGATCCCAAAGCGGGAGAGCGTCGGGGCGAACGTCTCGAAGTGCGGAGCAAGCTGCTCCGCGTGTGGCTCCCACATGCGACCGTCCGCCAACGCGCCGTGAACCAGTACGACCTGGGGCCGCCGAGATGCGCCGCGTTGAACGTCACTCATTTGGATAGCCCTGTGGAAATGGACGCCATGGCTCAGTACGACCTCACACGTGTTGATCGATCAAGATCGGGTTTCCGTCGGGATCTTCGAGGGTGAAGTGTCCCGGCCCGGAGTCGCCGTCCAGCTGCTTCGAGATCGGTTCGAGCCCTGCGGCTTCGAGCGCCTTGCACAGCTCGCGCACATCGGTGAAGTCCGCTTCGGATCGGCCTGGGCCGCTCCAGCCTGGATTGAAGGTGAGCATGTTCTTCTCGAACATGCCCTGGAAGAGACCGATCACCGTGTCGCCGTTGACGAGGATCGCCCACGCCTCGCCGTCGCCCCCTGTCATCGAGAAGCCGAGCTTCTCGTAGAAGGCCCGCGAACGAACGAGATCCTTGACGGCCAAGCTGATGGAGAATGCGCCGAGTTCCATGCTGCTCGGCTTACCACACCAAGCGGGCTTCGCGCTCCGCGCGGTGTGCACGTTGAGCCTGGGCGCGCCGCTGATCTGGCTCTATCTGCGGGCGCGCCGGGTGGTCGAGGCGCGAGGGCCGGCGAGCTAGTCCGGAGCTTCCCGGGCGCTCCTCACCCCCAAATGCGCGAGATTTGAACCCAACCGCGGGAACAATGAGCCCTCTTGCGCTCGGTGTTGCCCTTGATTGTTCCCCCAGTGGCTCCAATGTGCCGCTGGGGAGGCCTGTTGCTCGCGCGTGAAGCTTCCGGGAGGCGCGAGAGGCCTCCAGGACCGCGCGGTAGGCCTCCGGAGACGCGCGTGAAGCCTGCCGAGATGCGCGGGAGGGCTGCCGAGATGCGCGTGAAGGCTCCAAAGAAGAGCGCTGGGGCGCCGCGGACTACGCGACGGCGATCGACTATGTGATAACCCCGCGGAAATGAGCGACATGGGTCGCTACGGTCTCACCTTGCCCGCTTGACCATAACCAAACGGTGATATAATGTCCTGGTTATGAATGCGGCGGCCTCTGAACAGCTCGACGCGGTGTTCGGTGCTCTCGCCGATCCCACCCGGCGTGCCATCCTGACGCGTCTGAGCCGCGGCGAAGCTACGGTGAAGGAGCTCGCGGAGCCCTTCGCGATGAGCCAACCGGCGATCTCGAAGCACCTGAAGCTGCTCGAACGCGCTGGGCTCGTGCGCGTCGGACAGGACGCTCAGCGGCGGCCGCGCCGGCTCGTCGTTGAGCCGCTAACCGAGGCCCGTGCCTGCATCGAGCGCTACCGCGTCGAGTGGGAGCAACACTTCAAGCGCTTGGACGGGCTGCTGGAAGAGCTGCAGAGGGGGCCAGCGCAGAGGCGTCCCAAGCCGAAGCGCGTCAAGCAGCGCAGCCATCTCAAACAGAAGAAGTAGCCCGGGAAAGCGAGTAGAGAACCATGGAAGAAGCGCGAGTCAGCATGCCGAGTGAGCGAGAAGTGGAGATTTCGAGGGCGTTCAAGGCGCCGAAAGCGCTGGTGTATCGGGCGTACACCGAGGCTTCCCTGTTTCGTCGTTGGTGCGGCGCGCACCCTGGCTGGTCGATGCCCGTGTGCGAAATGGACGTGAGAGTCGGCGGCAGCTTCTGCTGGCGCTGGCGAAATGACGAGGACGACACCGAGTTTGGCTTCTTCGGTGTGTTCCAGCAGGTCGAGCCTGGCGAGCGCATCGTTCACACCGAGAGCTTCGATCCCGGCGGAACCGGCTTCGGGATGGGGGAGTCCGTCGTGGCCGTGACGTTCAGTGAAGTCGATGGCGTTACCCACGTGACGACGCGAATCACCTACGCCTCCCAACAGGCGCGGGACTCCGCGATGCAGACCGGCATGACCGATGGCATGGAGCTGAGCTACCAATTGCTCGATGGCGTAGTGAGCGGCGAGTCAAGTCGGCTCGAAGTGGAGCAGCGATGCTAAAGTCGCACCCATGAGCGTCAATCTGGATGGGAGGATGCGCCGGGAGCCCCGCCAAGATCGCTCTCGCGAAACCGTGCGAGCGGTGCTGGAAGCGGTCCCGAGGGTGATTCGGCGAGAAGGCGTGGAGGCGCTCACCACGAACCGGATCGCGGAGGCAGCCGGGGTGAGTATCGGTTCGCTGTATCAGTACTTTCCCGACAAGAGGTCGATCTTCAGCGCGCTGCACGAGCGTCACGTCGAAGACGTTCACCACGGTATCGAGCGCGTGATGGCTGAACGAACCGGCGCTCTCGATGAGTTCACCCGAGCGCTCGTGGAAGGTCTCGCGGACCTCCACGCGGCGGAGCCCGAGCTCCACGAGCTGATGTCGGAGCAGGTTCCTGAAGGGACGTTGGGGTTCCGCCGGGCGCTCCGCGCGACCTTTGAGCGCGTGACTGTTTCCGAGCGGATCCTGTTCGTGCTCCCCAACGTGATCGAGGCGCTCGTCCACGGCATCCCGCAGCGGCCGCTGCCGCTTGCACCCACGGTGCGGGAGGAAACGGTTCAGACGGTGCTGGCGTGTCTTGAGTCGTGCCGGACGGCCTGAGGCCCGGCTGACGAGGCACTCTCAGGCCAAGTTGCTCCAACCGCGAAGGACCTCCAACGCCAGGCGTTTCTGGCCAGCCAGTGTGAGGTGAAGTCCGTCGTCCATCAAGAGCTCGCTGGCGGGTGGCGCGCCAAGAGTCGAAAACAAGTCCACGGTGGGCGCCCCAAGCTCCCGTACCGCGGCTGCGACGCGTGCCAGGTCCTCGTTCCGGAAGCGAACACCGAAGCGCGTCAGACCCCAGTGGCTCGCGACGCGTCCCTCGTCGACCGCAGGGGGCGTGAGCCACAGGCATCGCGCGTGGGTCTCGCTCTTGGCGCGCTGCTGTAGCTCACGTAAATTCCGTGCGGATTCATGATGGTCGACGAGCGTCTTGGTCGCGTTCGGACCCTGCGTCCGCGCGTCGTTCGTACCGATCAAGAACAGCACCCAGTCGGGTTGCTGCGCGACCACTTGTCCGAATCGAATCAGGCCGTGGGTCGTGGTGTCGCCGGGAGCCGCGTTGAGCGCTAGAGAGACGCCACGCGAGGCTAAGAGTGCATCCAGAATCATTGCCCAGGACTGCGGGTCCGACGTGTGGCTGTCGCCGAACACCACGACGCGACTGCCGTGCTTCACAGGGAGTCGATCGAGCAGCTCGGCAACACCGGGCGTGCCGAGCAGGTCCCGGGCTGCGTCCTTCACACCCTCCAGCATGCGCCTCTGCTCGGTGGAATAGACGTCCGTCGGAAGCCCAATCAGCGCTGCCCGAACGTCCGCCGAGAGAGCTGAAGCTCCAGGGAGCGAACCGAGTGTGCGCTCGGGTTGGAGCACTTTGAGAAGCCAACGGGTCTGATCGATCGATAGTTGCATGTGTTCCACATTCCTTTTCGATGCGGAAACTTAGGCGGCAGATCCTCGTTCGTCAGCTCATGTTGGAGGGCTAGAAAAGCCGCGACAAACCAGCTGACTCGGGACGTTGCTCAGGTTCGGCTCTCGTGAAGCTGCGGTTTGCTCGGAATTGCAGGGGGCCTGATGGAAGGCCTTGCATTCCGTCCGGAAGTGTTAATACTGAACCAGATGGTTCAGTATTCTGCAGTTCGCCTAGACGACTCCTTCGCGGCTCTTTCAGACGCTACGCGGCGCGGTGTCCTGCTCCAGCTCGGACGCGGGGATGCGTCGATCACGCACCTCGCTGAGAGGTTCGAGATGACCCTCACCGGCATGAAGAAGCACGTGAGCGTCCTGGAGCAGGCGGGACTGGTCACGACGCAGAAGGTGGGTCGTGTGCGCACCTGCAGACTCGGACCACGCAGGCTGGACGCCGAAACGGCGTGGATCGCGCGCTACCAAGAGCTTTTGGACAGGCGCTTCGACGCCCTCGAGGCAGTCGTCCAGGAATTGATCGAGAAGGAGAAAAGTGAATGAAGAATCAAACCGTGGTGGAACGTCAGTCTGAGCGCGAAGTGATCGCGAAGCGGACAATCAACGGTCCGCCGCACTTGGTGTTCAAGGCCTGGACTGAGCCCGACTTGTTCAAGCGTTGGTGGGTGCCCGCGTCGATCCCCATGAAGCTGGTGGGGTGCGAGATGGATGTTCGCACCGGAGGAAGCTACCGCTTGGTGTTCGAGATGGAGTCACAGACTGCGGCGTTCTTCGGCAAGTACATCGAGGTGACTCCGTCGTCTCGCTTGGTGTGGACGAATGACGAAGGCGGGGAGGATGCGGTCGTTGTGACCACCGTTACGTTCGAGGAGCGTGATGGCAAGACGCTGATGACGATGCACGAGCTGCACCCGTCGAAGGCGGCCCTCGACGAGGCGATCGAGTCCGGCGCAATGGCTGGAACCCCGGAGCAATGGGATCAGCTCGAGGAGTTCATCCTCACGTTGCAGTAAGGACCAGCAGGCGCCGCTTCAAATCACGATGCCTTCGTGTTTCACCACGGCAAGCAGCGCCTGCTCCATGACCTGTCGTGCCTGAGCCGTCGACCGATGGAGCGAGGCGTGAACTTCGCGGTCTTTGTCATCCCGATTTGCGCAATGCGCGGAGTACTCTTCGAACGCTTGCAGGCCGATCACCAGCTCCGCGAGGTGATTCGGGCACTCGCAATCGATGCTGCTTCGGATCTCTTGCAAGCGGGCCAGCTGAGTGCTCGTGAAGAGCGACGGCTGGATCGCGTCGTCCGTGGGCGCTGCCGTTGCCGTCTCGGCGTCAGGGGACAACAACTGGCGCACGATGACGCTCATCATCTGCGTGCGCAGCCTGGCTAGTGAGACGGGTGCACGCACTGCCCGCAGCTTGCCCTGGTTCATCGCCTCGACTTCTTCGCGGCGGGCGAAGGTGTAGAGACACAGCACCAGGTCGGCACCAGTCTCCTCCAATAGTTGCCTGAGGTTGTCCGGCGCGTCACCGGCGACCAGCTCCACGTTCACCACCAGCACGCTTGGACGCGTGACCCGAGCGGAAGCTTTGAGCTGCTCGACGTCGGTCCCGCTCCAGATCAGATCGACGCCTTCGAAAGCGCCGGGATTCTCCCTGATCGGTGGCGCGGAGTTGTAGCCTCAGGCTTATCCACAACGAAGGAGAGCCACTGTGACCGAAGCCACGACCTCACGCATCGCCCGAATCACCGGCCTCGCCTACTTGGGCATCATTTTTAGCGGGATTTTCGGGGAATTCCTTGTGCGCATGGCACTAGTCGAACCGGGCGACGCCGCGACGACGACTATCAACATCGCCGGTGCGGAGAGCTGGTTCCGCGCGGCTCTGGCTGCAGACCTGCTCATGATCGCGCTCGACATCGGAGTCGCCGTTGGGCTGTACGTGTTGTTGCGACCGGTGCACGCGCCGCTCGCACGCCTGGCTGCGGCCTTGCGACTCATCCAGGCGGCAGTGCTCGGGGCCAACCTGATGAACATGGCTGCCGCGTTGCGCTGGGCCACTCAGGCTGCTGCTGGCGCGACGGGCTCGGAAGTGGCCCGCTCGATGGTCCTTGGATCGATGGAGCTCCACCGCGTCGTGTACGACCTTGGCCTGGTCTTCTTCGGGTTTGCGTGCTTGGTCCTCGGGCACCTGCTACGCGTCTCGGGGCTGGTGCCGAAGTTGCTGGGCGTCGGGCTTATGCTTGCTGGTGTTGTGTATCTGTTGGGGTCGTTCAGCGTGGTGCTTGCGCCAGAGTTCGCTCCAATCATCGACCCGCTCTACGTCCTGACCCTCGTCAGCGAGCTCGCACTGGCCGCTTGGCTCAGCATCAAGGGGATCTGGAGTCCCAGCCGGGCGCAGAGAGCGTCGGCCGAGTTTGCCTGATCAGTGAGTGCCGAAGTACTTCTTCAGGCGCTGGTCCCAGTCGGCGGAGTTGATGCGTTCGAGTAGCGATGTGTTGATCGGCTCGCTGAGCGCGCTGCCTTGGGGCAACGCGAACGCGTAGTCCTGTCGCTCGAGCTGCAGCGGAAGGACGTGAAGCCGCCCGTGGTGGTCACGCTTGATCTGCCAAAGCAGCAAGGGGGCGTCATAGACGACCGCATCGACTCGGCGTTCGGCGAGCTGCTTCAGCCCATCGTCGAGGGATCCGACGTCGGTGTACGCGTTGTCGTTGCGCTCGAGCCACTGCCCGCTGGTGCTACCTCGCACGCTGGCGACGCGCACGTGACTAAGATCATCCGTGCTGCTGATGTTGTTACTCAGCTTACCCACGGTGAGCGCACTCGTGATCGACGCCGTGAAGAATGAGATCACGATCAACGCCGTGAGCATCCACACCATGGCGAGTAGCCGGCCAGGCACGCTGCGCGGCGTGACATCGCCATAGCCTACGGTGGTCATGGTCACCATGGCCCACCAAAACCCGGCGAAGATCCCCTGCCAGCGCGTGCCTCCAAATTGTTCCGGATTCTGTTTGCGTTCAAACAGCCACGCCAGAAATCCCACTGCGAGCAGCAACAAACACAGTGCGCCGATGACCTTGAGAAATGCGGGGGAAATCAGCGCCTGAGCGACCGCCAACCAACCGGATCCCTCCGCATTCCGTACGGCAATGCCGAGTCCGGAACTAGTGATGGGGTGAGCGAAGTCCATCCGCCGCTCGCGCTCTGCCGTGGCGGTGATCGCGCCAACGCCAACGTCCACCTTGCGGTGTTCAACCGCGTCTAGCAAGCCCTCCAGGTCGTAGGCCCTGTATTCGTACTTCCAGCCGTGGTCTTCCGCCGCTTCCTCCCAAAGGTCGATGGCGAGGCCACGATAGCTGCCGCCGTCCTCGATCACGAAGGGAGGCGCCACCTTCACGCCCACCACGAACGTGCGCTCGGGAGGGGCGCTGTCAGGTTCAGCCGAGGCGCCAAAGGCTGCCAGTAGGGCAAAAACGAAGATCAGTATCGAGTGGAAGGTGCGTCGAATCATCCGGGCTCCACAAAAAGCGTTACGTCGCGCAATCGACGAGATGCGCTCGGATCACCTTACAGCAAAGTGCGGCGGTCTTCAGAGCTTGCCCATCGGAGTGCAATCGCGCGCCGCCGTTTGATGTCTCCCTATTGTCCTGTCTCCGTAGTTCGCTGCAAAACTCGCGCGCCCCCTGAGGGTGCGGGGCGCACGAGTTTTGCGCCTTCGCCCTACCTTTGAGACGAGGAAACGCAGTGTTGAATTGTTCGGCGAATCACAGATTCGCCTCACTAGGCCAAAGGGGACAATCGGTAGCGCTGAAGTAGGGCGTCGATCACGACTCGGGCCCTGGGCACCCGTCGCAAGTCCGGACGCGCTACGAGCCATCCAGTAGCCCTCGCAACTGCCGGCGAGAGTGAGTGCAGCGATGGGAACAGCTGAGCGGCCCGCTTCGGGAGCACTCCCAAGCCAATTCCGGCTGCGATAGCTGCTGCCGTGACCTGCATGCTGGGCGCTGATAGCGCGACGACGGACTGCGCGAACGCCTGCTCGCACCAAGCAGCTGCCGGGTGCGGTCCGAGGTAAGCAACGACGTCGTGTCCCTCGAGCTGAATGGGGTCGCTGGGGGCTCCGCGCCGATCGAGGTACGGCGCCGAGCCATACAGCAAGAACGGCTCTTCACCGAGCTTTCGCGCAATCAGCGTCTGAGGGCGTGGGAGCGAGCCCTGCGGGCCGAAGCGGAAACCGATGTCTGCGTCACCTCGGAGAACGTCCGTCTCTGTGTTGGACAAAACTAATTCTATGTGGATATTCGGATAGCTGCTGCGTACGGATTCCAGCGCGCCGACCAAGAACGAACACGCGAACAGTTCCGTCGTGGCGATCCGCACCGTGCCTCGGAGGTCCCTCTCACTGAGTGTCGCGCGCAACGCGAGTTCATCTGCCGACTGTTCCATGCGGAGCGCCGTGTCGAGCAGCGCCTTGCCTTCGTCGGTGATTCTCAAGCCGTCAGGGGCGCGGTCGAAGAGTCGCAGCCCGAGTGCCGCCTCCAAAGCCGTCAAGCGTCGTCCGCAAGTCGGTTGGGTGACGCCTACCAGTTCCGCCGCGGCCGACAAGCTTCCCGCACGGTAGATGGCCAGGAAGAATCGGATGTCGTCCCAGCTCGGGACGCGACTGCTGGGCTGGGTGCCTCGCGTCTTGGGGCGAGTCTTTCAGTGCGGCGGCATGTTATGCATTTTTGCATAGCCGCTGGTCAGATTCTATGGGTGTCCGCCGCCGGGCCAATACGTACGGTTCGTCCGGAGGTTGAGCATGACTAGCATCGGGTGTGTGGGGGTTGGGGCAGCTCTACCCGTGGGCTATCGCTGGGCCGTAGGCGCCAGCGCCGTGGGAGCGCTGCTCTGGGGGCTGACCCCCGCCGGCACACCCCTAACGCCGGGATCGCTCGAACACCTTTTCTTGGTGTTTCCTCTGGTGATCGCGCCGCTCGGCCTGTGGCTGGCGTCAGTCTTGCTCGATGAGCGTGGGGCACTGGCTCTGCTTGTTTACCCGCTGGCGCGCCGGCTGCAACCGTTCGCGGCTGCGTTGGTTCTCGCGTCATTCGGGCTGCCGAAGGGCGCGCTAGCGGGGGCACTCACTGCGGGTTGGTTGATCGTCGCGGTAGGGATATCGCTGGGGGGCGCACGGACCGCCGCCCAAATTGCCGTGGGGAATCGAATGAGGCTGAACATGGTGGCTGCCCATGTGTTTCTGCCGATCGGGGCCGTGTGGCTCCTGCTCTCGCGACTCGGGATCGCCCCGAGGGGCCTCTCGGCTCAAACGGTCCTGCTCGCGACGTTGCACTTCCACTTCAGTGGCTTTGCCCTGCAGATCTTGATTGTGGCCACGGGTCGCGTGCTCGACGGAGCATCCGCTTACGCGCGTTTACATCGCATGGTCGCGGTGCTTGCCGTACTCGGGATTCCGCTGATCGCCGCTGGAAACCTGGCGCACGCGCCGCTCCTCAAGCTGGCGGGCGTCGCGTGCATGGTATGCAGCACGCTCGGGTTGGCGGTGGTTTTGCTGCACGTGGCCGGCAGGGTACCCAACGCGGTAGCTGGCGCGCTGCTGCGTGTGAGCGCCACCTCCGTCGCGCTCTCGATGCTTCTTGCCGGCATCTACGGGGCCACCGAGGTCACCGGGCACGCCCGGCTGAGCATCTCGACGATGCTGGCCGTCCACGGTTCGCTGAATGCGTTCGGCTTCACGTTGCTTGGACTGATCGGGTACCTGTTCATGAGCTCGAACAGGCGAACCGGCGGCAGACCTTGAGCGACTCCACCAGATTGTGTCGGCGGGCTCGCTCCGCCCTCGCTTGCCGGCTCGTGGCTCACGGTGCCATGACTAGCCGATCCCGCTTTGGTATGGACGATTAGTACCGGGCGGAAATACTGCGGGTCGGATTCGACCCACGGTACGGGGGGTGTCGGATACGTGACGCACACGGTCGCGTTGCCGGAGGGCAGCACGCGTGCCTTTCAACCTCCAGTCCCCCTTGATAGAGACGGTCTCGTATCCGCAGCTCTCCACACTCAGCGAGGTCGCCATGAAGTTTGGGTCGGAACATCTCCAGCTAGCGTTGAAACGATTCGAGCACGACAAGGAACTCACCGGTTCGATCATCCTCCCCGAGGTCAGCGACGAGTTGGTTCATAGAACCAAAGCGATCATCGGCGTCCCTGATTCGGCCGAACTCGTGACTCCCGATAACAAGTTGACGGACGTCGGCAGACGCTTGGCGGAGACCATCGTGCTTCCTCTTGGCCGCCCGGTTCTGGCCATTCAGGATAACCGCGTCACCATGACGTTTCTCGGGCCGGCCAATCAGGCCTGGGCTACACGGCTCGAAGCCGCCCGCGGCGTGCTCTCCAATGTGATTCCATCCGTCGGGCGCGTGGAGGTGGACAATCACCCGGATTTCACCTGGCTTGGGACGGGCTGGCTGATCGCTCCGCAGGTTCTTGTTACCAACCGACATGTCGCGCGGGAGTTCGCGCGGCGCGGTTCCGCTGGCTTCGTATTCCGCACCGGGCTTGGGGGACGAGAGATGCAGAGCACGATCGACTTCCTCGAGGAGTACGAGCGGGGGTCGTCATTGGATTTCCGGGTGGAATCTGTCTTGTGGATAGCTTCCGTGAATGACGCCGACGTGGCCTTGCTCTCGGTGCGCCCGCAACCGGGGCGCGGCCTACCACCTCCGATCCCGGTCGCCGACTCCGTAGAAGATGGAACGCGGGTCGCGACCATCGGGTACCCGGCTCGGGACAGTCGCGTACCCGATCAGGACCTGGTCAGGAGCATCTATGGCGACGTGTACGAGAAGAAGCGCCTTGCCCCGGGTGAGATTAAGGGCTCTGAGGGTGACGACGTGCTTCACGATTGCACGACCTTGGGGGGCAACTCTGGATCCGTCGTCGTCGACCTCGAGACGGGGAACGCCGTCGGCCTTCACTACTCCGGTCTGTACAAGCAGGCGAACTACGCGGTCTCTGGGCAGCGCTTGCGGGCGATTCTGACACAGCTCCAAAGCGGCGGCCTCTTCCGCGTGCCCGACGTTGCAGCGTCTCCGTTGCCATCGACGTACACCACTCCCCGGGCAGCGCCGCCGGCTATTCAACCGGGGGGCCAGGCTTTGGTTCCGGCGATGTCCGTCGAGGGTGGGGTGCTACGGCTTGAGATCCCGATCGAGGTGGCATTCAACGTGGGAGGTCGTCCCAATGCTGCACCTCCCGCGATGCCGCCACAACCCAAGGTCAACTCTCCCGAAGAAGCGCTGGCCGTTGCTCATAAATTCCTCGAGGGAAATAAGAACGTCCTTTCGGTTCATCTGGGCTACCGCTTTAGGCGCGGCTGGATCACCGACGAGCGCGTGCTGGCGATCACGGTGCGGCGGAAGCTGGACCCGGGAATACTACGGGCCGAGGGCGAGGCTGCCTTGCCGCAGGAAATCGCGGGTATGCCCACCGACGTGCGAGTCGGCGCGCTCACCGAGCAGCTCGAGAGCTTGAAGGAGGTGTTCGAGGCCCTGGAGCGCGCGCCTAGTCCGCGTGCCTACCGCGTGCCGCCGCATCTCTCGCTGGAGCGGGTCAGAGAAGACATGAAGGCCACCTTCCACGTCAGTCCCGACGCGGGGTTCCCGACGCTGCAAGCCTTCCTGAAGCAGGTGTCCAGACACATGACCGCCACGATGTACGAGTGGGACGCGGAGTACGTAACGGACACTATCGTAGCGACGATGAAGGCGGCGACGGATCGCCTCAAGCTAGTCACCCAACGTGCGGGGACCGAACAGGCCATCACCGATCTCAAAGCCCGCTTCCCAGGCAAGCTCCAGCACACGTGGGCTGCCGTGCCCAAGCTGTTTCCTCACGCATATCACATCAAGGTGGCTTCGCGAGACGACAAGGCGGTCTGGCTGTCGAGCGGTAACTGGAAGCATTCGGGTCAACCCGACATCGACCCAATCGCTGATGGCACCCAGAGCATCAAGCCGCTTCGCGACTACAACCGCGAGTGGCATGTGGTGATCGAGAATCCAACCCTCGCGAAGCTCTTCCGCGAGTACATCGAGTGGGACTACGACGAGGCTCAGCGCCAGGTGTCCGAGGCCAAGGCCATCGAACTCCCGGATCTCGAGGTGCAGGTACCTGAAGCAGCCTTCGCGCCCGATCTGGAAAGGCCTGAAGTGCGCTGGCACGAGCCACTAGTGTTCGAGGATGAACTCGACGTCCAGCCGTTGCTCACCCCCGACTGGATGGAGGACGGAGAGCGGATCTTCATGTTCCACGCCCTCGAGATGCTCAAGGAGGCGCGGGAGCGTATCTATGTTCAGAATCAGTCCTTCAGCCTGCTCCAGGAGGGCGACAACCTCGAAGAATTCGAGCGCTTCGTGCTAGCGCTAGCCGACCGACAGCGCGCAGGTCTGGACGTTCGGATCATCTTCCGGGATCCGCGAGAATTTCCCCAAGGCAAAGCACGTCTGATGACGATGCTCGAGCGCTGTAAGGATTTTGGGCTGGATACTGATTGGATCCGTGTTCAACGCGGGTGCCACACCAAAGGGATCGTGGTTGACAGTACCCAGGTGATGCTCGGGAGCCACAACCTCACCAACGAGGGCGCGTTCTTCAATCGCGACGCGAGCCTCAGGGTGCGTAACGCAAAGGTGGCCGAGTACTTCGAGAAAATCTTCCTGTACGATTGGGACGTGCTGGCAAAACAGAACGCCGAGGAACTCGTGTCGGGTGCGCGCGTCGTCATGGCCAACGAAGCAACCCCGCCCGGCTTCCGTCGAGTCGCCTTGCGCTCGCTGTTGGGGGAACTGGGCGCCGCCTAGGGCTCAAGCAGCGTCTCCAGCCATCTCCGCCAGTCGCTCAGCGCGCCTTCGAAGCGCGCGAAGCGGAAGTGCGTGTTCGCTCCAGAGTTCAAGCCTCTCTGGACCTGTTCCGCGATCGCGAAGTCCTCATCCAATGTCCGTACGGAAAAGGCGTGGTTCTTTGCGAAGAAGGCCTGGGATTGGGGGGAGAGGTCAGCCGTCTCAGGCGTCGCGCCGACCGTGAGTACCTGAATCTCGGTGCTGTCCACACTGAGTGGTCGCATCACGATCAAGTCGAAGTGGGAGCGCTGCATCAAGATCATCGCGTTTGGGTGCAGCGTGTACACGATGTGGGTGTGCTCCCGAATGTTCCACTCTGTTCGAGGCACGTCGCCAAGCTCGACGATGGAACTCTTGGGGAGCACCGACCTCAGATGGTCGCCGATGCGCTCCCAGGTGGAGTTCGTGTCGCCGAAGAGCGCCGCGATGGTGTCCTTGTGGGCGACCTTGAAGTGGTACGACTCGATACCGCCCTCGACGATCAGCTTCCAGTTAGCGCGCCAGACGCGCGAGGTAGACGCGTAGATCGTCGGCTCGGGGCCGAGCATCGCTTCGAGCTCACTGACGAGCGGAGCGGGGAGCTGTTCAGGCGTCGCGGCAGGTGAGGGGCACACGAAGACCAGGCCGGCGAGCTCTGCACAAGGCAGCGCAACCAAGCCATGTTGCTCGACGGACACGCTGGGAAAGCCTTCCGCATGGCGCACCCGATGCAGGCTGCCGTCGTTGTTGTAGGTCCACGCGTGGTAGGGACAGACGAACCGACTGCGGTTCCCTGCGGATGAAAGCTCGACGGTCGCGCCGCGGTGGCGACATACATTCAGGAACGCTCGCAGCATGCCGTCGTCCCCGCGCGCAATCAACACGGGTGAGCCACACAGCTCCGTGGTGAAGAAGTCTCCTGGAGCGGCGACCTGGGCTACCACACCGACAACGTTGAACGACGTCTTGAAGACGTGTTCTAGCTCTCGCTCGAAGCGCGCCGGATCGCTGTAGCTCTCTACGGGCACCAGCGTCTCCTCGCCATCGATGGGCCGGCGCTTCTCGCGGGCCAGCGCGAGAGAGGCTTCTAGAAGCTCGATCTGTTTCTCCCGGTTCATTCTCCCCCCCGATCCCCACGCTCACTTCAGGTGCTGCGCGCGTAGCTCCGACATCACGTGCTCCCACACCGGAGGGCCACCATCTTGGAGTGCCCGCACATGTTTCCGTGTGGCTTTGTCTTGCTTCTTCGACTCTGGTACCCAGCGAGACCCCCAGGCTCCGATTTGGACGATCACCGGGAGCAGCGTGATCGACTTCTCGGTGAGGGAGTAAATCGCCTTCTGCTTGTGGGTTGGGTCTACCGTCTTGGTGAGCAAGCCGTGTTCAACCAGGCGCGCCAGGCGATCCGCGAGGATGTTGGACGAGATATGTTCGTCCGACTGCTGCAGCTCGCGGAAGTGGCGCTTGCCGGCGAACATCATGTCGCGCAGCACGAGCAGGGTCCACGAGTCGCCGAAGATCTCGAGGGACAGGCTGATTGGGCAATAGGAGCGCGGTTCGTTCTGGGTCATCGCGGAACTGCTTGCATTTTAAAAGCGGTCGTGTAGGTTGCAACTGCTTGCAAAATGCAAGCGGTCAAAGGAGCAAGATGTCGCTAGAAACCTACACGGGAAGCTGTCACTGCGGTGCGATCCGCTTCGAAGCAGACCTGGATCTGACCGAAGGGTCGAACCGCTGCAACTGCTCATACTGCGCCAAGGTGCGCGCGTGGTTCGCATTCGCCAAGGGTGCCAGCCGTTTCCGCCTGATCGCGGGTCAGGGCCTGTCGGAGTACCGCTGGACCCCGCCCGAAGAGAGCGAGCCGCACCTGACGTTCTCCTTCTGCGGCACGTGCGGCGTGCGCACGTTCGCGCGGGGCGAGCTCGAGGCCTTGGGCGGTACGTTTCACGCCATCTCCGTTCCGACGCTCGACCTCATGCCAGAACAGTTCGCGGAGATCCCCGTGCGCTACATCAACGGGCGCGAGCGTCGGTACGATGAGGCGCCACCCTATCCTGAAGCGATTTGAAGGGTCTCAGCTCTCTCGGGTGTACAGCTGGTACTGATCTTCGACGCCCCGCCGCACCTTTGCGAAGCGCGCTGGGGTGGTGCCGACGATGCGCTTGAAGTGCTTCGTCAGCTGCGCTTGGTCGTAGAAGCCGAGCAGCGGAGCCAAGTCAGACGCCCTCACCCCCGCGCTCAACAGACGCTTTGCTTCAGCGATGCGCAGGTGAGTTAGGTAGCGATGCGGGGGCATGCCGATTTCCCTACGGAAGGCGCGGCAGAGATGAAACTTGTCGTAGGCTGCCTCTGCCGCGAGCTGATCCAGCGTGATGGTCTGGGTGAGAGAGGCTCGCAAGCAGTCCACTGCGCGTTTCACTGGACGTGAGTAGTCGGGCAAGCCGGCTGAGAGCGGAGTGAACGCGCTGATTGACTCCGCCAGTAGCACTTCGAGCGTGAAGGCGTCAGCGTGTGCCTCGATGGCGTCGAGCAGGCGGTGAAAAGGCGCCGCCCGTTCGTCGCCGGGCTCGAGCTGCGGGTGGACGACGCCTGCTCGTACATGAGCCTGTGCCTGGAGGACCATCTCCGTGGGGAGACGAACCACGGTGAAGGTGGTTGGCCCGGCGTGGGAGAGGTGGCGCACCACGTCTCCAGGTTGCTTGAGCAGGATGCTTCCGGCGCGGGAGCGCCAGGCGCGGCCGTTGCCCCACCACTCCGTGTCGCCGCGCTCGATGCGACCGACGCCGAAGTGCTCCTTCATACCCGTGTGGCGTGAGGATGTGGTTCCTCGTCCGGCGCTCAAGCCGGGCAAGGAGACTGGCAGCTCGCTCAGGCGATCCATAGGCTCACTCAAGCATCGCCGATGTGGCGGCGCTTGTACGTTCTTGGCGGGCGATTCTGCCAAGCAGCGCCAAGCCGCCCAGCCGCCGAGCGCCATGTAAGCTGGGCGAGCTGCTTCGTGCTCGCGAACTCGACACGGAAGGACTCCACGATGAACATTGCACTTGGCTGCATGGGGTTGAGTGGCCCCTACGGCAAGACCGACGACACCCAGAGCATCCAGCTGATTCAGGCCGCGATTGAGCGCGGCGTGCAGCTCTTGGACACCGCTGACTTTTACGCAGCGGGTCACAACGAACTCTTGATCAGCAAAGCAATCGCTGGGCGCCGAGAGCAGGTGAAGCTGTCGCTGAAGTTTGGCGCGCTGCTCGGCCCAGATCGCAGCTGGGGTGGGGTAGATGCCCGCCCCCAGGCGCTCAAGAACTTCTTGGCCTACTCGCTGGTACGGCTTGGGACGGACTACGTAGACGTCTACCGCCCGGCGCGTTTGGACCCAGCGGTGCCGATCGAGGACACCATCGGCGCCATCGCTGAGTTGGTCCAGGCAGGCTACGTGCGCACGATAGGGCTCTCCGAAGTGGGGCCTGAAACGATTCGCCGAGCCGCTGGCGTGCATGCGATTGCCGACTTGCAGATCGAATACTCCATCGCGAGCCGCGGACCGGAGGCGGAGATCTTCCCGTTACTCCATGAGCTTGGCATCGGAGCGACGCTGTATGGGGTGTTGTCGCGGGGATTGCTCTCCGCCAGCGAGCTCAAGCCTGGAGACGCTCGCGCGCACATGCCACGTTTCACTGGGGAAAATGCCAAGGCGAACGCTAAGATCGTGAGCGGCCTCGGCGAGCTCGCCAAGGACTGGGGAATGACCCCGAGTCAGCTCGCCATCGGCTGGGTGCTGGCGAAGGAGCCGCGGTTCACCCCGACCCTCGGCATACGCTCGAAGCAGCAGCTGGAGGAGGCACTTTCGGCGCAGCCCCTCAACTCCGCGCAACTCGCGGCGGTGGAAGCCATTGCGCCTGCCGGCGCATTTGCAGGCACTCGTTACTCAGCGGCGCAAATAGCAGCGCTGGATAGCGAGCGGCGCTAGCGACGGCACCAGCGGCTGAGCGCGGCGTCCAAGCCTGCGTCGCTGCCTTCACCGACCCAAGCCACGTGGCCATCAGGGCGAACCAGTACGGCGCTAGGTGGCGTCACCTCGCCAATGCTTGGCAGCACCCACCGGTCGCGGCACGTGGCTTGGACGGCCTGCGCGCGATTCGTGTAGTCGGTACACGGGCGCGCTGCGTCGAAGGAGAACAACACAGGAGTTGCCGCGCGGAGAAAGTCGAAGACGCGCGTGTGCTTAGCCTCGACCATCAAGTCGAGGTCTGGCATGCGGCGCCCGAGTAAAGGATGACCGGGCCCGAAGTCGTAGTGGATGTCGAGGCCCGACATCAGCGCGCCGTAGCGCCTGCGCGGCTCGTCCATCGCGAACAGCTCCGCCAGGGAGTCGCGCAAGGCGTTGGTGCGATCGTCGCCGCGGCTCAGGGCCGTGATCGCCAGCGTGTGCTTGAGCACCTGGGCGCCAACGGGGTGTCGCTCCGCGTGGTAGGTGTCGAGCAAGGCCTCGGGTGAAGCGCCGCGCACCACGCGTGCGAGCTTCCAGCCCAGGTTCACTGCGTCTTGTACGCCGAGGTTGAGTCCTTGTCCGCCAACCGGGGAGTGGACATGTGCTGCGTCGCCTGCGAGCAGCACTCGGCCCGCGCGATAGCTGGCGGCCTGGCGTGCGGCGTCGGTGAAGCGCGATAGCCACGTCACGTCGTGGATACCGAAGTCGCTGCCATACACGGCGATCAAGCGTTCCCGCAGCTCTTCCGTGCTCGGCGTGCTGGTCGTGTTGACCTGCGGCTCGATCAACACCGTGCCCATGCGCTTGCCGTCGTCGAGTTTCCCGATGGCATTCACTCCCAGCGCCGCGCGCTGAATGCCCCAGGGCGGTTCTTCGCGCGGTGTGCCTTCGGCGATCAGGTAGCTGATCGAGGGCTCCCAGCCGGGGAAGTCGATGTTCGCTGCCTTGCGGATCACGCTCTGTCCGCCGTCGCAGCCCACCAGGTACTGCGCGCCGAGGTGCGCGCCGTCAGCGAGCAGCACCTCGACCCCATGGTCCCCTTGAGAGAAGCCCGTCACTTCTCGACCGCGCAGCAGGTGTACCGGTAGCTCGCTCACCCAATCCCCAAGGATCCGCTCGAATGCCCGCTGCTCCAGGGCAAGCCCGTAGTTGTGCCGGGTGGGCAGGTCGCTGATGTCCAGGATGTGGACGAAGGAGGCTACCTGGTGCGTCGTTCCTGCCGCGAGGAAACGTTCAACGACGCCGCGTTGGTCCAGCACCTCCAGGGTGCGCGCGTGCAGTCCCCGTGCGCGCGTACCTATCAGCTCCTGGGTCTGCCGGCTCTCGACGACTGCGACGTCCACACCGCCCAGCGCAAGCTCTGCCGCGAGCATCAAACCGGTCGGACCCCCGCCTGCGATCACCACTTCGTGTTCGTTCATGGCGACCACTTTGCGGCACGCATTGGGGCTTCCCGCAAGCCCGTAGGTCTGGCATATAACGAAGCTGGAGGGGTTGGGGGTGAGGGTGTGCCTCCCGAGCAGCGCGCTAGTCGTCGCGCCGACGCTCGGCCGCATTTTTTTCCAGGTCAGTGCCCTGGCTCGAGGCAGGACGCTTCGGTCACTCTCGGCGCGAGGGATACGCTTGGCGAAAGCGCGCACCACCGCTCGTGCGCCCCAGGTCGAATGCTCTCACCTGGCCCCGGTAGTAGTCGCCAGTGAAGGCCACGAAGTAGACGTGGACGATCAGCTCCCGCGCGTCGATGTCCGTGAGGCTGGGATCCAGCAGCTCGTAGTCGACGCGCAGGCACTCCACCAGTTCGGGCAGCGCATCCAAATCCGCGTAGAATTTGACTACATCTTCGCCGGTGTCTCGACGGCTGACGAAGTGCACCCGTCCCTCGCCCCAGGGCGCGGGGCGGTCCATCGGGTCGGTGCAGGCGCCCTCGAACTGCTTCAGGTCGAGGGGGAGCGGGTAGGGAAGAGGGGCGCCGATGCGTGCTTCAATCAGAGCCTCGAGGAAGCTCTTGCGGGCGCCGAAGGCGCAAATGCTGTTCATCTGTGCAAGCGAGCAGCCTGCGTAGCCTTCCCAGGTTCCGGTCTCAGCAGGTGGCTTCAGCAGCGCTGTGACGTGCTCTAGGTAGCGCGGCGCCTCCCCGGTGAATATAGCCGGCCCGCCACAGATCAGCGCGCGGGCGAGGTTGTCATCTGCGACTTCACGCTCGTCGAGGCCATCGGCGGCGATGCCCGCGAGCAGGTGGAACAGAGGGTTCCCAGCGACTGCGTCCGTGGAGCGCGCGAAGAAGCGCTGCGCGGCCGCACACGCTTCGAAGGCCTCATCGAACTCGAGGGCCCGAACCGCGGCGTTGGCGATGCACATGAGCAGCCAGAAGCGCTGCACGTCGGCGAGGTCCTGGCTCGCCGGCCACGCGGCTTGGTAGGCCGCCCGCGCTTCAGCAAATCGCGACTCACGCATCAGGCCGTCGCCGCGCTCGATGTCCCGTTGGGCTTGCATGTCTGGCTTTCTGCGTCGGCGCGGAGCTGGCCGCAACCCTAGTCCTCAAGGTAGCGCCTCTGGGCTCCACCATGGGCCTGGCGTCGGCCTCTTGCTAAGATACCGCGCATGCCCTCGCCGGATGCTCTGTTCCGACTTGATTCCGCGCTGAAACGGGATCCAGAGGTCGCCGCCTGGTTCCGCGAGCAAAACCCCGAGCTACGGCTGCTCGCCGAGCGGTCTTTCAAGCAACTGCGGCAATCCGGCCCCGACGTGCTTGAACTGATGCATGACGGCGCCCCAACCGCGTGTATCGGAGATGCCGCCCTCGGTTACGTCAACGTGTACACGCGCCACGTAAACATCGGCTTCTTTCGCGGCGCTTTCCTCGAAGATCCAGCGAAGCTGCTCGAGGGCACTGGTAAGCGCATGCGCCACGTGAAGCTGCGTCCTGGGGTCGAAATCGACTCCGCAGCGCTTGAACAGCTGATTGCCGCTGCGTATCGCGATCTGTCAGAGCAGCTGACTCTCGCCCGCTGACGGCGTTCTCAGGGGCCCTTGGAGAGCGCCGCGGCACGGGAGCGAAGTTGCTTGGCCTTTTCGGCGTCCTTGGGGACGCCGTCGCCCTTCGCATACATCCTGGCCAAGTTGTCGCAAGCGACCGCGAACTTCAGATCGCAGGATTTCTGAAACGCGGCGGCGGCCTTCGGTAGGTCGGGAGGGAGTCCGCTGCCGTGCTGGTAGCGCAACCCGAGCATGTTGCAGTCATTGGGCTTGTTGTCCTCGCAGCCCTTGATGTAGCGGCGAGTCTCCGAGGTCAGGTGCGGCTTGGAATCATCTTCGTTGGCAAACGCCGCGCCGAGTGTAGCGATGACCACGCCTCCCAACCCGAAGGCCGCGGCCAAGCCGAAGCTCAGGAGGCTCAGCACCTTGGCCAACGTCGAGCGCTTGTGCTGGTTGGCGCGCCAGTAGAGCCTGCCCGCGATCGCGAACTCGACGACGAGGAAGAGTGTCGTCAATGTTACCGCGAGGAAAAACAGCGTCGCTGAGGTCTTGCCACCCGCGCTGCTTTCCGCACCCATCAGCAGGAACAGCGCCCCGAAGCCAAAGGCCAACACCGCAGAGACTCCGAGGAAGCCGCGGCCAAACACCCAACCGACGGTGTTGGGTGGTCTGAGCGCCGTGATCCAAGACACCGCGCCAAGCGCAGCCGACAAGGCCCACAGCGCCACACCGAAGAAGAGGAAGATGATCTCCGCCAGGCCCTTCAACCCCATCGCGCTGTTGGCGCTTGCTTCGCTGCCGAAGAGGAGGACGACGAGCAGGGCCAGCCCTGCCGCCGGGAGCTGTCGCTGGCTACGTCGACCTGAGTTTGGCATTCGACGGCATGCTACCAAGTCACGCTGCGCTTCTCTCTAGATTGCTATTTCCAGGCTGGAAATCGTTGATTCCGCGCCGAGCCTGACTTGTCGCGAGGCTGGCCGGTGCCAGACTCCAGGCATGCTCAATGGCTGTGAAGTACTGGTGGCGTTCGGGGGAGTCGGCGATCGAGTGCTGGGGCTCGTCGAGCAACAGCTGCTCGAACTCGGGTACGAGAGCAAGAGGCTCGAGGCGGACAAGCTCGTCATGAAGTTCAGTGGCAAGCTGATCACCGCGGATCCGAACAAGATGCGGCACCAGGTCACCGTGCTGCCCAAGGCCGGCGCCCTGTGCTTTCAGTTCGGTACCGGCGTCGTGGCTTCGTACTGGACCGAGTCTGACCGCGTCTGGGCCGAAGAGCGAGCCAAGGCGATCGTACGGGCGGTTGAGGCGGAGTTCACACGCTAGGGACGAGGGTGCTGCGCCGTCCACTCGAGGGCATAGACCTGGAATCGGTCGTCGCCTTGAGGGCTGCCAGCGCCAATGAATCTCACGTTGGCTGGTAACTCCTTCGCTGTCGAGAGCCGCACGAAGGCCTCGAAGTTGAATTTCCAGTCGGCAAAGTGCGTGACACCTCGGCGCATCGCGTAGTCGGACAGGTGCCGAGCCTTGCCCGCGGCCAAGGCGTCAGCGTTCACGACGCCGTCCAGGTTGACCACTCGCACGTCGCCTGGCGCGTAGTAGCTGAGGGCGCCGCTCTGGAGCGCACCAATCGTCGCACCTTCGGGGATCATCGCCAACACCTCGCGGGCTGCTGCTCGGTAGCCTTTGGCGCCGTGCAAGCCCTTGCTCGGGGTTTGTTCGGGGGTGAGGAAGAGCCAGGGCAGCGTCGTGGCGGCAGCACAAGCGAGGCCGCAGGCAAACGCCCCGTACCCGATCCTGGTTTGCGTCTTCGTCCGCAACTGGCTCACGAACACCGCCACGGCGAGCACGAGCGTCGCCTCGGTTGCCGCGAGGTAACGGGGAAAGAACCAGATCGCTGGCAAGAAGAGCGCGTAGAACCCGAGCAGGAGCACTCCGTGCGCCGCGAAGGCCGTGATGGGCGCTGTCCGGCCGCGCGGCGCCAGCCAGCGCTTTGCGAAAGACGCGCCCAGCACCGTCCCACCAATCAGCGTGGCCCACGTGGCTCCGGCATTGTCGAACAGCGCTTGCTTGAGCCGCGTCGTGTCGCCGAACACACCGAGCAGCGAACCGAGCGCCCAACCGACTTGCATCGGCGGCTTGAGGTACAGCTCTTGGTGCAGGCGCACGACTTCCCGCACTGCGCCGCCACTCTCAGGGATCACGCTGCCAAAGTGCGTCCAGGAGTAGAGCCACCACGGCGCGACCACGAGCGCCGCGACTCCAGAGATGCTTGCGACGCCTTTTAGGTTGCGACGCAGGAGCTCGCTCACCCCCAAACAAGCCACGAGGAACACCGCATCGACTCGCGCGAGTAGCGCAAGGCCAGCCAGCAAGCCGCACAGCGCGGCCCGCTTCGGCGTCGCTCGCTGGCGTAGCTCACACCAGCGGACCACCAGCCACAGCTCCAGAGCTAGCGCAAGGCTCGTCTCCAGACCTCCGAGGGCGTTGCTGACCGCCATTGGAGATAGCGCCCACAAAGCCGCCGCGAGCAGGCTCGCGTGACTCCCGCCGAGGCGCCGTGCGAGATCGCCAAGAGCGAAGATGCAGAACGCATCGCTGATCGCCCCGAGGATCAGGACGAAGCGCAAGCCTGCGTCCGGGTTCGAGCTGATGGCAAACACCGGCGCGGTCACGAAGGCCAGGAGTGGCTGAAAGCCCGAGGTCAAGTGGCCTCCGATGCTGGGTCCGAGGCCTTCCGCGAGGGAGCGTGCGATGCTTAGCGTGTAGTACGTGTCGTCGGGAACGAACAAGCGGTCAACGACGTCGAGGTTCCGCAGGGCAAGCCACAAGCGCAGGAGCCCGCCACAGACGGCGATCAGCCAGAGCCAGCGACGCTCGTTCATCCGAGCCTCGTCGTCGCCAGACGTCGCAGCCCCGAGAGCAGCTCGGAAAGCTCCGGACGTGGAGGCACCGCTGGATCATCCGCCGGCATCACGCGCCGCGGCAGCAGGGAACCACGGAAGCGACGCGCCAGCCACACCGCGAGCGCCGCCACCGCACAGCCTGCGACGACGTCAGTCGGATAGTGCCAGCCGAGCAACATCACCGCGAGCACCGTCAAACCGGTGAACAGGAGTGAAATCGTGAGCGCCAAGCGGGAGCGCCGCGCGTACCACAGCATCACGACTTCCTGGGCGATGTGCAGGCTGGGCATGCAGGCGACGTAGCCCCAGGTTCGCACCACCTGGGCTTTGCCCATGAGCACTGCCTGGGTGTTGCCGTCGAGCCAGCCACGCACGGGCAGCGTGAGCCCGTGAGGGATATCCTGGAGGAAACGAAAGAGCTGCGGCTCGTGGTAGCTAGGTCCGACTCCTGGGAACAACCAGTAGAGCGGCCCTCCGAGGATGTAGCAGATCGCCAGCGCGCCGAGGTACTCGATGCGCTCCCGCGACGCGCGCATGCCGACGAGCAAGACATTCACCAGCGCCATGTGGGGGAAGTGAAAATACACCCAGTCGCTCCACGCGCTCAGCCTCGGGCTGCGCGCTCCCAGAGCCGCGAAGTAGCGGTGGGGCTCGACTCCGAACAGCGAGCGTTCGAAGGCGACGATGCGCGTGTCCCACAGGCTTCGGTCCACCAGCACGAGCGCCTTGAAGATGGTGAACGCGTAGCAGATCAAGAGGAACACCAGCGCTGCGACGACCACCTCGCCAACCACGCGGCGGCGCTGGCTGGATGCGGGAACCGGCACCACCAGCGCGGCGATCATCAGCCCGAGGGCGTCGAGCCAGGTGTGATGCTCGAAGAGCGCGACGTCTGTCGCTATCAGGCAGGCGCCAAGCGCCATTCGCGCGAGCACGCTGCGTCGCAAGCGTGCGCCGTCGAGCACCAAGTCGAACCGCCAGCCTCCGCGCAGACGAAACCTGCCCAGCAGAAAGACCGCCACGATCGCTGCAATGAAATTCTGCTCGGAAACGACGTCCTGCAGCGTACGTAGCGGCTCGAGCCAGGTGTATGCTCTCGGCAGCGAGCTCTGGTGGTGCACAATCGCCGCCAGTCCGGCGATGCACAGCGTGAGCAGGGGAAGCAACCCGAGCGATCGATAAAGGCTCAGAAATCGCCGCTCGGTCACGGCAGCCCGAGGCATGCGTGCCCGAGTCCCCCTCCGAAATCCAGGGTGGCGGAGTTCGCCCAGAAGAGCTGGCGACCGTCGTCGATGATCGAGGTGACAGACACGCCGTCGACGGCGGCGATCGTGAGCGCTTGAGGGGCGGCGGCGGTGGCGTCGAGCGCGAAGATGCCGCCGACCTGAGACCAGTAGACAATCCCGGCGTGGAAATGCAGCGCGGTGCGGCCGTGGGCCTGCGCGAAGATCTGCTCCGGGTCCGTCGCTCCGGCGCGCAGCACCCAGATCTCCGGGTCTTCGGTCCAGCGCATGAACCAGACCTCGTCACCGCTCGGGGTCTGGTTGACGTCCCAGGAACGGATGCCATCGCTGATCGCGAGGCGTTCAGTCACGCTGCCGCTCATGCGATCGAACAGGAACAGCGAGCCCGTGTTGCTGGTCCAGTAGATCCCTTCGGAACCGCCCTTGAGGCCGTGGATCAAATCGCCGTCGGCTTGCCCGACGCTGACGCTACCCAGGGGCTCCGCGGCGCCGCCGCCAGTCGGGACACGGAAGATCTGATGCGTGAAGCCGTCGGCGTCGTCACCGTGGGCGACGACGTACGCCGAGTCGCCCTCGACGGCGATGGTGTAGTCATCGACTCCCGGCACGGTCGCGAGCACCTGCTCGCCGCCTGGCGCGCTCCAGCTGTTCACCGTGTTCGCCGCGCGATCCGTGAAGTACACCGTGCTCGCCTGCACGGCGAGCCCAGCGAGGCCCGAGGCGCGCTCGAGGACGGTCTCAGGTTCCGTTTGCGCTTCGCCCAGGTGGCGCAGCGCATAGCCGTTGCTGCTGACTGCGGTCCACCACAGCCCTCCCTCGCTCAGGGTGAGCCCGAACGGCGCGTCCTCGTTGACGAACATTTCGGGGGTGAGAGAGCACTCGGCGGCGCCGCCACTGTCACTGTCGCTACCGGCATCCTGCGCTCCGCCCGTGCCTCCAGCGCCAGCGCTCCCCGCGGCGCCGGCGCTGCCCGCGTCGGGCGTACCCGATGCGTCCGTCGATGAGGCTCCGTCGCAGCCTGCGACCGCAATCACTCCGCACAAGAACCAGGCGACCCGCTTCATTCCCACTCAAGCTCCCAAGCGCGCAACGTAGGAGGGTTTTTCAACGCGGGTCAATGCACAACCACAAAACACCGCCGGCCGCGCGTCACGCGGCCGGCAATGTCAGGGCGGGAGAAGGCTCACTTCACGTCGAAGCGATCCAGATCCATGACCTTGGTCCACGCAGCGACGAAGTCGTTCACGAACTTCTTTTCCGCGTCGGAGCTTCCGTACACTTCGGCCAGGCCGCGCAGCACGGAGTTCGAGCCGAACACCAGGTCAGCGCGGGTTCCGGTCCACTTCACGGCGCCCGTCTTGCGATCGCGACCCTCGAAGTGGTCCCCGGCAGGCTTCCACTCGGTACCCATGTCGAGCAGGTTGACGAAGAAGTCGTTGCTCAGGGTGTCGGACTTCGAAGTGAACACGCCGTGCTTGGTGCCGCCGTGGTTCGTCCCGAGCACTCGCATGCCACCGATCAGCACGGTCATCTCCGGTGCCGTCAGCGT
>JBFXBK010000024.1:0-43993 GCA_050183255.1 Polyangiaceae bacterium
GATTCAGATCGATAGCTCGTGGACCCATGGGCGCGTCACGAGCTCGCCGCGCCTCGATGCCGACCTGAACGACCTTTAGGCCCATCTGAGCTACGCGAACGAGACGTTGAGCCAGCATCTCGAGCATGGGCAGCTCGCGGCGCGTGGGCTTCCAGAAGAGCTGGACCCGAACGGCAACGTGAAGGGTGAGCTGAAGGTCACGCCCAAGGCAGACCTGGACGCGAACCTGCACTTCGACGGTCGCGTGATGCAGAGCCCCCTCAGCCTGGAGGCCGCGTATGCCCCTTCAGGCGTACGCTTTCGGCTGAAGAGCGACCGCGTGGCGCACGAGACCCTCGCGCGCTACGGCCTGAAGCTCGCTCCCGGTACGCGAGCCAAGCTGGAGTTCTCTGGCGAGGGCCCGCTCGGCGACATTCAGTTTCGTGGGGAAACGCGTATCGGAGAATCGGCGCTGATCTTGACGGGCAAGGCTTCGGCGCTCGCCCCAAGCGTCGACGTGCAGGGCCGCCTGGAGGAACTCAACCTCGCGAGCCTCGGTGATGGCCTACCCAAGACCTCCATCGAGGGTCGGCTCAGCGTGGAGTTCGACGTGCGCAACGACCAGCCCTACGTCACTGGGCGCGTCGCGCTCACACCATCGCGGGTGGAGGAGTGGCAAGTGCCAGCGCTCAACGGAGAAGCGCACCTCGAAGGCAGTCGCGCCTGGGCCTTCATCCGCACGGCACCGGGGGAGGTCACTCTGCGCGCGAACGCGCAGCTGGATCTGGCGAAGCTCGAGCGAGGCATCGCTTTCGACGCCGTGGCCTCTGTGCCCCGCCTGGGGAGCCTGCAGCGCTACGCGAAGCTGCCAGACATCGACGGCGACGTGCACGCATCCGCGTGCGGTTCGTACTATCCGCGCTCTCAGCGCCTGGATGCGGGCGCAGCGGTGGACAGCGTGGGCCTGGGGGCGGCGGGCTTCGAGCTTCGCCAGGCGCACGTCTCCGCGGAAGTTGCCGGCGCCGTCGCCGACCCCAGCGTCGACGCTCAGTTCCGCGCGGCTTCATTCAAGAGTCACGACCGGAAGCTGTCACGGCTGGTGGATTTCGCCAGGCTGAACGTCTCCGTGCGAGGTGACCCAGGGCGTCTACGGGTGCATGGTCGCCTGCCCGCTCGCCCCGGGAGCCGCGCTCCAAGTCTCGCGCTAGCAGCGTCCATCACTCCAGCCGATCAGCGCATGGGCGACGTACGAGCCTCCATCGAGCGCGGGCGTCGGCGCGTCGAGCTGCGAGCAGATCGCGTCGCGTTGAAGCACGGCCTGGACATCCGGGGCGTCAGGTTGAGCGGAGCCGGTTCTCTGACTGGCAGCCTGAGCTGGCGAGGCACTGAGCTCGAGACCACGCTCGGCGTCGATCGCCTGGATCTCTCCGCACTCAGTGAACTGCTCCAGGGCCTGCCCGTGGCGGATCCTCCGGTGAGCGGCACGCTGAGCGGCGAGGTAGAGCTAGCAGGTAGCCTCGCATCTCCCCGGGGATCCATTGATATCAGCGTGGAACAGTTCCGGCGCGCGTCCGACGGATTTTCGGGTGAGGCGCACCTCGTGGCCAGCGAGGGCAGCCTGAGTGGACGCGTACGCCTGGACGCCGCACGCATCGGGAGCATCGCCGTCACGCCAACCGCGCTGAAGCCCAATGGCGCCTGGACGAATCCCAGAGCCTGGATGGCGAGTTCCGGATCCCTGCGCTCCGAGTTCGCGCTGGATAGCGCGGCGTTGCTGGAGCGCCTGCACCAAGAGGGCATTGGAGTGAGCGGCCTCGTGCGAGGGAACATCGACATCGAGCGCGCGCTCCAGGCTCCAGCAGGCTCACCACTGAGCCAGCTACCGGATGTCAAGGCTCGCTGGTCGAGCGTGGGCCTTCAGCTCGCTTCCACAGCAGGGCACAAGCCAAAGCCGTTTCTACGCGGAATCGATATCCGCGGGGAACTGGCAATGGAAGGATTCAGCGGGGACAGCGAACTGAACCTGGAGGCCGTCCGGGGCCATACCGGGCTCGTGAGCCTGAAACTCGAGAGCCGCGTCCCGTATCGTCGCTGGTTCGAGCGCGGCACACCCTCGCGAGACACACTGCTCCACCACCCGCTCAGCGCGACCCTGGTAAGCGACGGACTCGAGCTCAGTAAGTTGCCCGAGTTCGCGAGGGTGCCGGGACTCGATGGGCGACTCGACCTCGATGCGAAGCTCACGGGCAGCGTGCTGCAGCCGAACCTGCGCGTTGACGTCCGGGGCAAGAAGCTCAACATCGACGAGCTCTCTCGCCGCCAGGGGCTCTCGGGTGTCGGGCACATCGCATACGACGGCAGCCAGGCCGAGCTGCGCTTCGGTCTCTCTTCGCGCTTTCGCTCGTTGGTACGAGCTCGTGCGGATCTGAACCTGGGCATGGCTGACGCCTTGCGTGGAGACATGAGCCGGGCCCGAGCAAACGCCAAGCTGGTGCTCGACGACTTCGCATTGGCAGCGCTTCCCATGCTGCGGGCGCGGGAAGTGCGCGGCCGAGCCAGCGGTGAGCTCGAGCTGACCGACCTGGGCGGCCCGAACCCGCAGGGCTCACTCAAGCTCGAGGTCCCCAAGGGCCGTATCGGCGACGCCAAGTTCAGCGGCGTAACGGCACGCGCGGACTTGAACCGTGAGCGCGCCCGCGCGTCGCTCTTGATGGATCAGGATGACGGCTTTGGCCAGGTCGTGGCGAGCGCGGGGGTGCGCTGGAACGGACTCCTGCCGACCCTCGACCGCGCGCGCAAGGCTCATGTGCGCCTCCTGGCAAACGGGTGGCGACTGCAGGCGCTGGAGCCCTTCGTGCGTGGCCAGGTTGACCAGCTCGATGGTCGCGTCGACGCGAACGCGACCATGGATCTGATCCCCGGGGCAACGAAGTTAGACGGCTTCGTACGAGTGAGTGAAGGCGTGTTGCAGGTGCCCGCCCTGGGTCAACAGCTGAAGAACCTGGAAGCGCAGGTCGATCTGACGCCCAACGGGGATGTCCGACTGACGGGCGGCAGCGTCGAAGGTCTGTCCGGGCGTGCCTACTTCGACGCGGCGGCGAAGCTCGATGGGCTGTCACTGGTTGCGGCGAACGCAAAGCTCCGCATCCCCGAAAAAGAAGCGATGCCATTCACCTATCAAGGCGTCCCGCTCGGTGATGGCTCGGGCGACATCGACTTGAAAGCTCGCCTCACCCCCAAGGAGAATCGCATCGAGGTCGACGTAGACCACTTCGCGTTCACGCTTCCCCGTTCGCCTCAGACGGGGGTGCAGAGCCTGGAAGACGATCCCCACATCCGCATCGGGGCCCACGGCCCCGGCGGCTTCGTGCCGATCATCGGCCCTGGAGCTGACGAGGAGGAGACCACGAAAGCAGCCGGAGTCCCGACGGTGATAGCGGTGGACCTCGGTTCTGACTTCCGGGTCACTCAGGGCACCGACCTGAAGGTCAAGCTGACCGGGAAGCTCCTCATTGATTCCGCGCAGAAACATCCGGTGGACGGACAGATCCGCCTCAGCGATGGTCGCATCGACATCAGCGGAAAGATCTTCCAGATCGAGCAAGGAGTGATCAGCTTCCAGGAGGATCCCAGTAACCCGATCGTCGTGGCTCAGGCCGCCTGGGACTCTCCCTCTGGCTACAAGGTGGTGGCGGAGTACACGGGCCCGCTCAAGAACGGTAAGTTCAAGCTGCGCGCCGAGCCCGCGCTCAGTCAGAACGAGATCGTCAGCCTGATCCTCTTCGGCACCCCGGACGGCAGCGTGGGAAGCTCAGGCGGCAGTGGCGGTCCCGGCGCGGCGGACGCGGCCGGTGTTGGTGCTGGCGTCGCTACAGCCCCGCTGAACCGCGCGATCTCCGATGTCACGTCCCTGGACATCGCGACGCGAGTCGACACGAGCAACGCCCAGAGTCCGAGACCCGAACTGGTCGTACAGGTGTCGCCCCGCGTTTCCGCGCAGGTTGGTTACAACCTCGAAGAGCCCAAGCCTGGGAAAGCTCCAGATCGCACCCTGTTCACCCTCGAGTTTCGCATCGCCAGTCGTTGGTCCCTGGCCACGACCTTCGGCGACGGGGGCAGCTCGCTGGTCGACCTGGTGTGGCGCTATCGCTATTGATAGCGTGGCGTCCATGTTGGGGCGAGTGGGGTTAGTGATCGCCGCGCTGGGCGTGCCAGCGCTGCTGAGCGGGTGCTGCTCGAAGGATCGTACGCAGGCGAGGCTGAGTGACGGCTGGGTGGTGGTGAGCGGCGTTCAGGGAGCCAGCTTCATCGAGCACCCGACAGCGACTCAAGGTCAACCCCTCGCAACCAGCGTACCTGGGCAGAACTGCCTGACGGATCGTGAGCTCTTATCGGCGTTCGGTGATACCTGCGATCACGAGTCGGAGAACCCAAGCAGCGGGCAGCCTGACTCGGGAGATCTCAGCCCAGAAATCCCTGCGGCAACGAACGAGGTCCGCTGGTACTGCAGTGGTTCGCTCGCAGTACGCGTCGTGCTCCAGCGCTGTTCAAAAGACGGCGGTACGTCCAACGGGGTGACCGCCGTCGAGATCGCGGTGAAGACCCGCACGAACTGAGCGTCGAGGAGGAAACATGGTCAACGCGTTCTACGATCGGTTGCGGCCATTCCAGCTCACCTTGCAGCAGTACGGCTACGACCTGCGTCTAGCCAGCGCCGAGGTCGACGGAGGCGGCACGGCGCCCGTGATGATTCAGTTCCCCACGGCACAGATTGGGCAACAGACGCTCATCGTGCTCCCGGATGTGCACCTCGCTGCAGGCAACGCTGGCGACGTCTTCTACAACGGCTCACCGGAGAACCCGCGCCGCCTCACCGCAGTGCTCAAGGCCATGCAGGCCTTCAGCCAGCAGAATCAGCCAACCACCCTGCTCCAGCTCGGTGACTGGTACGACGTGTGGCGCAGCATCGGCGCCGACGCGACCAGTGCCCAGTATTCACCGATCGACAACGTCGCCGCCTACCAGGAGCTGCTCGGCCTCGACAAAGCGCTCGAGCTGGCCCACTGCTACGGCAACCACGACGCCTCCTTCACTCACGCGCTGCCGGATCGCCGCGTCGCCGACCAGAATCGCTTTCGTTTTGGCTTCGGCCTGCTCAACTCCAAGGGTCGCGTCTACGCGCTGCATGGCCACCAGGCAGACAGTATCCAGGGCGAGCCGAACTCAACGGGCGATATCCGCGCGGTATGGTTGGGCACCGTGGCCGCAAACTACCTGAGCAGCAAATTTCGCAGCCTCGAGGAGTACATGGACAAGGAAGGCAACCTGGCCGGCGCCAAGGACTGGCTGCTGAAGCTGCTTGGCGTGAACCGAGACGATCCAGTGCCGGTCGGGCGCCCCGCACAGCCGCCACCGAACGACGGACAAACCTGGAACGCGAAGTTCGTGAAGCGAGAGTCGATGTCGAGCCTGGTCGCCATCGCTCAAGCCGCGGTCGATCGCCTCTACACCAACTCAGCCAACCTCGAGTTCTTGATCGTGGGACACAGCCACAAGCCCTGCGTCGGCTGGACCTCGCACCCCAAGACCCAGAAGCCCGTCGTCGTCATCGACTGCGGCGCCTGGGTCTACGGTCAGGCAAACCTGATGTTCGCCGCGGGCAACGTCGCGGCGGTGTACGACATCGTCAAATTCGGCACGCCTTGAGCAGCGCCGAACCCACGCGGCTCACAGCGCGGGGCGACCCACCGCGTACGCGAGGCGCACCCGCGCGACGTGCAAGTCGACATAGGCGCCCATGCGCTGCAAGGCGGCGCTGACGTACTCCTGTTCCGCGTTGATCACGTCGGTAGCCGTCGCTTCGCCGGCTTTGTACTGCGCCATCTTGGCGTCCAGGGCCGTGCGTGCGGCTTCCTCCGCCTCCTCTGCCGCTTGACGGGCGGCGCGCGCCTGCTTGCGATCGAAATAGGCGGCAGTGATCTCTTGTTCGATGCCCTGGCGAAGCAACGTCTCGTTGGCGCTGACCTCTTGCAGGTTCGCTTCGTACTCGGACGCGCTCGCCTCCGAACCGGGCAGGTCGTTGAGAGTCCAGGTCAGCTGCGCGCCGATGCTCCAGCTGCCTTGCCAGCCGCCCTGCCCAGTGAAGTCGCTCTGGCTGGGGTTGGCGTAGGTGTAGTCCGCGAAGCCATCGAGGCGCGGGAGCTTGCCGGCGCGCGCGACGCTGGCGCTCTTGCGCAACGTGGTCTTCGTCTTGCTGAGCGCGCGTAGCTCGGGGCGCTTGGAGAGCCCTTCGCTGACCAGCGCCTTGAGGTTCTCCGAGCGGGGGAGCGGACGCGGACGCCGCATGATGTCCTCGCCGATGGTGTAGTGGGGAGCCTTGTCGCCGGTCATCAGCGCGAGGTTCTTCGCGGAGAGGCGCACGAAGGCGCGCGCCTGCTCGATGGCTACTTTGCCGCTCGCGACCAGCGCCTTGATGCGCAGCACGTCAGCCTTGGTGGCTACGCCCTGAGCCAACATCGCCTCGCCGTCCTTCTGCAGTTGCTCGAGGCGCACCAGGGCGTGCTCCGCGACGGCGACCTGCCCAATACCACGCACCCAGTTGTAGTACGCGAGCTGAGCATCAGCCTGAGCTTTGCGCTCGGTGGCTCGCTTGTTGATGCGACTCGCCTCGAGGTTTGCCTTCACCGCAGCGCTGCTCGCCGGGAGCCGCAGCAGGTAGTCGGAGATCGGCACCGCGAGGGTCGCGCTCAGCGAGTAGCGGTCGAGCTTGGGCGTGATGTTGAAGGCGGCCGCCCCAGCTGGATTCCCCGCGGAATCGAGTACACACGTCCCGGTGCCCCCCGGGCAGGGTCCGACACCGAGCAATCCAGGACTGCTCGCGCCAACGATCGCGCCGCCGCCGAAGGAGGTGTCCGTGGCGGAGATCCGCGTGTAGCTTGCCTTGAGGGTGAGCTTCGGCAGGAAGGCCACCATCGCCTGGTCGACCTGAGCGGCGCTCGCGCGGATCTTGGCTTCCTGTGCCTTGACCGCCGGGCTGTGGGCCTTCGCGCGCTTGCCGATGTCCCGCGCCGTCGCCCCACCTGGCTGAGGCTTGAGCGTCTCCGAGAGCAGATCCGCCTTCGCGGTCAGCTCTTCTGCGCTGGGTTGCTTGGGCAGCGGAGGCGCGTCAGCGGCTGGCTCGGCGGGAGCTGCCGCTGGGTCCACGGGCTGACCAAACGCGACGGACGGCGCGCCTAACCCCAACCCCACGAACAACAGGCTCAGGGTGCCGGCTCGGGTGAAAGTGCGCAGGTTGCGCGAAGCACGACTGTTGATTCGTGGCTCGCTGCTTGGATTGAGTGAGTTCATGCGTGCACCTCGTTCGCTTCGTCCGTCTTCCCGAAGACTATTCCCTCGAGGAAACGCATGAAGCGGTTGTGGGTGAGAGCTTCCATCAGGGTGTAGATGACTGGCACGACGACCAGGGTGAGGACGGTGGAGGTGATGAGGCCTCCGATCACGCACACCGCCATGGGGGCGCGCGCTTCTCCGCCTTCGCCGCGAGCCAGAGCCACCGGGAGCATGCCGAAGATCATCGCGAAGCCGGTCATCAGAATCGGGCGCAGACGCAACACGCCAGCTTCGATCAGCGCTTCGCGCATCGGTTTGCCCTCTTTTCGCAGCTGTTCGGTGAAGTCGACCACGAGGATGGCGTTCTTCGTCACGAGGCCCATCAGCATGATCACGCCGATCATCGCGAAGATGCTCAGGGTCATGCCCGAGACGAACAGCCCACCGAAGGCGCCGATCACGCTGAGCGGCAGCGACACCATGATGGTGATGGGGTGGATGAAGCTGTCGAACTGTGCCGCGAGGATCATGTAGACGAGGATGACCGCGATCGCCAACGCCTCCAGCATGTAGCCAAAGGACTCGACCATCATCTGGCTGTTGCCGGTCATCGCGCCGTGGACCGTGGCCGGCAGAATGGCGTCTGCCTTTGCGTTCACGATCTTCGTCGCTTCACCCTGGGCCAGGCCTTCGAGGCTCGCGCTCACGACGACCTGGCGCTGCCGCGCCTCACGCTCGATCTTGGTCGGTCCCAGGCCGCGCTCGCTCTTCACCAGGTTGCTCAAGTCGACGAGCTGACCGGTGGTCGAGCGCACCTTGAGCGAGCTCAAGTCTTCGATGCGCCTTTCTTGATCCGTGGGGAGCTTGACCACGATGTCGTAGGCCTCGCCGCCTTGCTTCATCTCGCTCACGGCGTCACCGGCAAGAAACGCTCGAATCGTCGTCGCCACGCTCGAGACGGGGACGTTCAACGCCGACGCACGATCGCGATCCACCGTCAGGTTCAGCTCGGGCTTGCCTGACTGGTAGGACACCGCCACGTCCACGAAGCCCTTGGTCTTCGCGAGCTCGTCCTTGAGCTTCTCCGCAGCGGCTACCAGCTCGTTCAGGTCGTTTCCGCGGATCGCGTACTGCACGGGGGCCTGGGCACCACCGGCGCCGGAGATCGAGAGCACCGTGAGCTTGGTGCCATCGCCGACGTTCTGGTAGCGCTCGCGCACCCAGGCCATCAGATCTAGCTGGTGGAACTTGCGCTCCTTCGAGGGCGTCATGTTCACCTGGATCTCGCCCACGTTGATCTGCCCCTGAGCGCCGCCACCGACGGTCGTGAGCGTCGACTTCACACCAGGACCGTGCTCACGCAGGTCCTTCGCGACCGCCTCGACGGCTTTGGTCGTCGACTCCAGGGGCGTGCCTGGCGGTGCCTCGACCTTCACACTGAACATGGCGCGGTCTTCCGCGGGCACGAACTCCGCGGGCACCTTGGTCACCAGGAAGCCCGAGAAGATCAGCGCCACGGCGGTCAAGCCGAGCGTTGCCGCGCGGTGCGACAGCGACCAGGCGACGATCTTGCCGTAGACGCGGTCCAGCCACTTCAAGGAGTTGTCGATCCCCCGCGGAATGGCCCACTTGTGCTCGCCGTGGCCTTCCTTCAGGAAGCGGGACGAGAGCATGGGGGTGAGGGTGAAGCTGACCAGCATCGACACCGCCACCGCGAAGCTCACGGTGAGCCCGAACTGCAAGAAGAAGCGACCCACGATGCCCTTCATCACCGCCACGGGGAAGAACACCGCGATGATGGTGGAGGTCATGGCCAAAACCGCGAGGAAAATCTCGCTGGTCGCGTCCTTGGCCGCCTGCATCGGCTTCTTGCCCAGCATCAAGTGGCGGTGGATGTTCTCGATCACGACGATCGCGTCGTCGACGAGGATGCCGATGGCCAAGCTGAGCGCCAGCATGGTCATGTTGTTGAAGGTGAAGTTCATCACCTTGATGAAGGCAAACGTCGCGACGACAGAAGAAGGAATCGCGATGGCGCTGATCAGCGTCGCGCGCCAGTCGAGCAAGAACACCAGGATGATCACCACCGCGAGGAACGCGCCGATCAGCAAGTCCTCCTGCACCGAAGCGATGGAGTGTTCGATGTAGACGGAGTTGTCCGTGGGCACGGTCAACGTCACACCCTGCTTGGAGAGGTCTGCCTTGAGCTCATCGATGGCGCCCTTGACCTCGTGAGCCACCGCGACCGTGTTACTCCCAGACTGCTTGCTGACCACGAGGGACACCGCGGGCTTGCCATCGAGGTAGGAGGCGCTGGTCGCCTTCTCCACGCCGTCCACCACCTTGGCCACGTCGCGGACGCGCAGGTTCGCGTCCCCCGCGCCAATCAGCAGGATGTTCGCGACCTGGTCCGGCGTCGTCAGCTCACCCTTGGTCTTGACGCTGAGCTCAGCGCCGCCCTTGGAGAAGCTCCCCGCGGGGACCTCGATGTTCTGAGCCTTGACCGCGTTGGCGACGTCTTCCACCGTGAGCCCGAAGCCGGCGAGCTTGACTGGATCCACGAGGATCTGCACCTCGCGCTCGCGGCCGCCGACGATGTCGACACTGCCCACGCCGTTGATGCGCTGAAGGCGGGCCTTGACGGTGTTATCTGCGAGGTCCGTGAGCTTACCCACGGGCATGTCTGCCGCCATCGCCAGGGTGATGATGGGCGCCGCGCCGATGTCGAACTTCTCGACGATGGGCGCCTTTGCTCCCGACGGTAGCTCGTTCGACAGGCGCGAGACCTTGTCGCGCACGTCTTGCAGCGCCTGGTCGCCGTTCTTCTCCAGCTCGAACTCCGCGGAGACGATGGTGACGCCTTCGAGGTTCGTCGACTTGAGCGAGCGGATGCCACCCAGGGTGTTCACCGACTCTTCGATCTTGTCGGCGACGTTGCGCTCCATGGTCTCCGGATCGGCGCCTGGATAGACCACGGTCACGGTGATCACCGGGAAGTCGACCTCGGGGTACAGGTCGACGCCGACTTTGTTGTAGCTGATGAGTCCAAAGACCATCAGCGCCGTGATCAGCATCGCGGCAAACACCGGCCGCCGAATGGATACTTCCGCGAGGTTCACGCCTACTTCTCCTCGGTCTTGCGGGGAGCCGCAGGCGCCGCGCCGGTCGACTTCTTGTCTGGCTTCGGAGCACCGGGCTTCGCGGCGTCCTGCTTTGCAGGCTCTGGCGCCGCCTCACCCCGAGCACCGAAGTCGAGCTCGACGAGCATGCCCGCCTTGTAGATTTCATCGGGGTTCGACAGAGCGCAGATCACCTCGATGGTGCGAGTGCGTGGGTCCACGCTGGGGCTGATGCGCTTCACGGAAACGGGCACCGCCTTGTCAATCGCGCGGAAACGCGCGGTGGCTTCGCTGCCGACGTGCACCGTGCGCAGCGCGCTCTCCGGCAGGCGCGCGCGGATTTCGAGCTCCGTGATGTCCTGGACCACCAGGACTGGTGCGCCGTTCGCCATCACCGACTCACCTTCATTGGCGTTCTTGCTGGCGATCACACCAGCGATCGGCGAACGCACCACCGTGTCACCAGCGCCTCGGTAGGCATCGGACAGCGCGACCTCTGCGCGCTTCACCGCGAGCTTGGCGTTCTCGTAGTTCAGGCGCGACGCGGTGAGCGCCGCCTCCGTGGTGGCCCCGCTCTTCGCCAGGCCTTCCTTGCGATCCAGATCTTCCTTGGCTTGCTGCAAGTTGACCTTCGCGCTGGACACACCGACCTTCGCCTGGGACACGGCGAGCCCTGCACCGCGGGAGTCGACCTGGAAGAGCAGCTGGCCCTTCTTCACTCGATCCCCTTCAGCCACGTTGAGCTTCACAAGCACACCGGTAGCCTTCGCGCTCAGCGCGGCTTCGTTCACGGCGTGGGTGCTACCCGAAGCCGTTAGCCCCGAGGCCTCTGCTGGCGCTTCTTCACGCGCGGCAGCCTTCAGCAAGCTCGACACTGGCGCAGCAGCAGACGGATCCGCTGGAGGCATCTCCTTGCTGGCGTTCGCCTTCGAACACCCAACGATCGCGATCGACAAACCCAGAAACAAACCCAAGCGGCGCATCATTTGCTCGCTCCTTCGATGAACAGCTTCACGACGAACTCGGCACACGGCGCGAGTGCCTCTTTCCGCCCCCCGGAAACCCAGATCGCCATCGCACCTTCCATGAAGGCGGACAGCGAGTGCACCAGCATCAGCTGAGGCACATCCTCGCGGATCAAGCCCTGAGCCTGCCCCGCGGCGATCGCCTCCCCCAGCACGTCGAGGATCTGCTCCCGCGCCGGCTCCTCATGAGCCGGTCGCGACAGCATCACGAGACGACTCGACTCCCGCTCGAGGTGTACGGCGAACAGCGCGCCGCGCTCCTCAACGAACTCGAACACCTTCTTCACGAACGCCTCCAGGCGCTCGATGGGCTGTTCGATGGAGCGCACCGGCTCCATCTGCTGCGCGAACATCGCCTTGCTGCGCGAGGCGATCGCCTCGAAGACGTGGTCCTTGCTCTTGAAGTAGTTGTAGACGGTGCCCGTCGCGACGCCGGCGCGCTCTGCGACCTCGGACATCTTGGCTTCGTGGAAGCCGCGTTCCGTGAACACGTCTTCCGCCGCATCGAGGATCGCGACACGGTAGGCCTCCTTGAGCTGGCTCTGGAGGGTGGGTTTTCGAGCTGCCTTGCTCATCGTGACTCCCTGTTCACGCTTTGAACGCCGGTTCACCGACCGGGCGCTTTTGCTGCTTACAACGTCGCTTCAACCGAAAAATAAAGGATGAATCCTGATTCATCTGGTGAGCGAGGAGTCATGTAGCTCATCTGCACGGCGCGTCAAGGGAGACTAATGATTATTAGCTCCCTGGTCATCAAAGTTTGGGGGGGAGAGGCGCACCTGGGCCTACACGGGGCTCGCTCGTGGCCTCACCCAGGGCTGTCAACGACGCCACCCATTGCCGCGCGGATAGCGCAAGCGTTACGCGACGAACGGGGCGTTCAAACGCGTTCTAGTCTGACCTCTACGGTCATGGGAGCCGCCGTGCTGCAGCCCTTGTCTCTCACGACCACAGCACGCGACGTCGTGACATAGCCGGGAGCCTCGACCGTCAGTTGGTGCTGACCCACGCCAACGCTGAACACGATCTCGCAGTCAGGCGGATTCGCCTCCGGCTCCACCTTGAACTGTCCTGCGAACAGCTCGGCGGTCGCGTCGCATACGGGCTCGCCCGTTTGATGATCGAAGACGAGCACCGTCAGGGCGGCAAACCCGATGCTCCCGCCGCAATACCGGCGGTCTCCGCAACCGACCGCCCAGAGCCCCACGCCGCACAGCCAAGCTCTGCGGGAGTGCAAGCGCGTCCCTCGCGTGGATGCCTCGGTCATCTCATAGAGGATAGCGGATCGGCTGGGACACAACGAGCCTGGCGCTGATTCCGGGCGGTCTTCAGCCAAGCCCCAACGCAATGCGGCCAGGTCAACTCCCGAGGGAATCCACCTGGCCGCGAGACGGACGAGGGCTGAGAATCAACTCAAGGCAGCAGCAAGTGACCTCGCAGCACCGTGACGGCGCTGCCCGTCAGCTGCACGCGGTCGCCGCGCAACTCACAGCCCACGTCGCCTCCGCGCGCCGACAGCTGCCGAGCTGAAAGCTTCGTCTTGCCGAGGCGCTTGGCCCAGAACGGCGTCAGCTCGCAGTGCGCGGAGCCAGTGACGGGGTCCTCAGCCACGCCGACTGGTAGCGCGAAGAAGCGGGAGACGAAGTCGTAGGGTCCCTCGCCTGGCGCGGTGACGATCACGTTGAACGGGATCTTGGCGAGCAGGCTGAAGTCCGGCTTCAGCGCGGAAACGGCCGCGGCGCTCTCCAGCTCACACATCAAGTAGCGCCCGCGGTGCACCGCGAGGAGCGGCGTGCCCAGCGCCTCGGCGAGCCCAGCGGGCTCAGCGATGGGTTCGTTGGGAACCGCGGGAAAATCCAGGTTGAGCCTGCCCTCCCCCCCGCGCTCGACGCGCAGCTCACCGCTCTGGGTCTCGAAGCGCAGCACGGCATCGGTGACTCCAAACTCGGTGAACAGCACGTGCGCCGTGGCCAGCGTGGCGTGTCCACAGAGCGGCACCTCCGTCGTCGGAGTGAACCAGCGCAGTCCGTAGGTTGCGCCCTGCTTGATGGCGAATGCCGTCTCCGCCAGGTTGTTCTCCGCGGCGATGGCGAGCATCAGCGCATCCGGGAGCCAGGCGTCCAGGATGCACACAGCGGCGGGGTTGCCCTCGAACGCGCGCGTCGCGAAGGCATCGACTTGATGAATTGCGAGTTCCTTCATGGCCGTCAATGTAGCGAATCAATTGACCAGAACAATTAGATCATTGTCATGGTAACAATACTCGGATGTGGACCCCCGAGCTCGCCCCGGACCAACCCGCGTATCAGGCCCTCGCAGACGCCATCGCCCAGGCGATTTCCAGTGGTGCGCTGGCGCCGGGTGACCGTCTCCCGCCCCAGCGTGAGCTCGCAGACGCGCTGGGGGTCAACCTCGGCACCGTGAGCCGTGGCTATCAGCTGGCGTGTCAGCGCGGTCTCACTCAAGGAGAAGTCGGCCGCGGCACCTTCGTGCGCTCGGATCGCGGTGGCATGTCCGCATTTCAGCAGACGGCCACGGGGCGGCGCTTGATCGACCTGAGCATGAACACGCCCTCCCCGGTGCACGACCCAAACTTGAGTCAGCTGCTGGGTGAGCTAGCGCGAGAAGACTGTCAGCATCTGTTGCGCTATCAAATTCCGGGCGGCAACGCGGCTCAGCTCGAGGCAGGTGCTGAGTGGCTGCGTCGCCTGGGTCTCGAGACGTCGCCGGATGAACTGTTCGTCTGTGGCGGCGCTCAGCACGCGATCTTTCTTTGCTTCATGGCGCTCGCGGAGCGCGGCGCCACGGTGCTGTGTGAGGAGCTGACCTATCCAGGTGCTGCCGCGGCGGCGCGGAGCCTCGGCTTGCAAGTCCACGCAGTACCCCTCGACGGGCAAGGCATGCACCCCGACGCCCTGGAGCGCGCCCTGCGCAGCACTCGGGCAAAGCTCATCTACAGCTTGCCGACTCTTCACAATCCAACGACAGCCAGCCTCAGCAAGAAGCGCCGAGCGGAGCTCGCGGCCATCGTCGAACGTCACCAGGCGTGGCTGATCGAAGACGACATCCTCGGCGGGCTGTTGACCAGGCCTCCCACTCCGGTGGCTTCGCTGATCCCGGAGCGAAGCTTCTTCATTGGCTCCGTGAGCAAGCTGATCGCCGGTGGGCTGCGGGTCGCCTATGTGCGGCCCCCTCAGAGCTGGCGCCAGGCGCTCACGGGATCGCTGCAAGCCAACGCCTGGATGACCTCACCGCTGACTTGCGAGCTCGCGCGCCGGCTCATCCTGAGCGGCGACGTCGAGCCGATCCTCGAAAGACGCCGCGCGGAAACACTTGCGCGCAATCAGCTAGCTCGCGAGGTGTTCCGAGACTACAAGCTTCACACCGCGGACACGTATCACGGCTGGCTCGAGCTACCAGAGCCGTGGACCGCGGACGCGTTCACGGCAGAGCTCGCCCAGCGAGGCGTGCTGGTGCGCTCGGCAACCGCGTTTCACCTGGGGCGCGGTGCCGTCCCCAGAGCCATCCGCGTCAGCCTGAGCGGCGCAGGCAGCGACAGCGAGCTCCGGGGCGGCCTCGAGCGCATCCGAGAGCTGCTCACCGCGGGTGCGCCGGGGCCCGCCCTGTAAAGGCCGTAACCTTTTGTGAACCAGCGCGTGGAGTCGGGAAACCTCAAAGGAGACAGCCATGAATCCCCGAATGGACGCCGATCGCATCTACTCCCTTCAACCGGCATTGCCCAAGGCTCTGCTCAGCTTGGGCAAGGCCGCTGTAGATAGCGGCCTCGAGCATTCGCTCATCGATTTGGTCAAGCTCCGCGCTTCTCAGCTCAACGGCTGCGCGTATTGCATGCACATGCACAGCGCCGAGGCGCGTAGCCATGGCATCCATCAGGAGCGCCTGGACGTATTACCTGGCTGGCGGGAGACCACAGCATTTTCCCCCCGCGAGCGCGCGGCGCTGGAGTTCGCCGAACAGGTGACGCTGATCTCTAGCGGCCCACCCAGCGACACGGCCTGGGCGGCGCTCGCAGAGCACTTCAGCGAACCGGAGCGCGTGAACCTGTTCGCCGTGCTCGTCGCCATCAACGGCTGGAACCGCATCGCAGTCTCGTTCGGACTGCAGCCTGCCGTGAAGAGCGACAACGCAAGCGCGGCGTAAAACGCCTGGGCGGAGCCTCGCCCGTTGTGTATTCAGAGCCCAGACTCGAAAGGGACCAAACAGATGAGCGGACTCTCCGGCCATTGCCACTGCGGACAGTGCAAGTACTCGGTGGAACACGAGGGCGTGTTCCACTTCTGCTGCAGCTGCGAGAGCTGCACCCGGCTGTCAGCCGGTGGGCGACTGTTGGGCATCAGCGTGCCCGATGAGACGTTCAAGGCGGAGGGCCCGCTCAAGCTGTATTCATATCCCGGCGGAAGTGGGGAACAGATCGAGCTCTCATTCTGCGACAATTGCTCGAGTCAGCTGTTCGCCCGCCCGTTGCAGCACAAGGGCATCGTGATCTTGCGCGCGGGCACCTTGGACAAGGGCATCGCCTTCAAGCCGCGCAAATTCATCTTCGTGGACGAAGGCTACGACTGGGATCTCCACGCCTTCTAAGCCATCGCTCGCTGGCTCCTGACTACTTCGTCAGGAGCTCCGCGAGCGGCTCACCTCGGAGCGTCACACTCTGCCCCACCTGAGGCAGCGTGAGCTGTTGGTAGCGCGTCGACTCGGGTGACCAGGTCACGAAGAACAGCTCGGGATCATCGAGGGGCTTTCCGAAGCGCACCTGAAGCTCCGTCGGCTGGCGCGCGGCGTCACGCTGGGTGATGCGGTAGCTGACGTCGGGTAGCTCCAGCTGCCAGTCCTCTGGGATTGGGTCGCGACGCAAGAGCGGGATGAAGAAGTGCTTCAGCAGGCCGTGATCATCGAAGATGCGCAGGGTGTGAGCGTCGACGCGCGTGACCCTGGCCTCGCCTTCCACTGCGGCCAGGCAGCGGATAGACGCTGGCTCCACCAGTTTCCGCGAGGCAAGCTGCATCGGCAGCTGGGCGCACATGAACATCGGGTCCGGAGTCCCCAGGATGACCAACGTCTTGTCCTTTGCCTCCGCTGGAACGCCTTCGGCTGCCAGCGCCGCCGGTCGCCCTACCAGGCGTACGCTCCAGGCTTCAAAAGCCAAGCGGAGCGGCCCCAGCGTGGCTAACACGAAGAGCCAGTACGCTGCGAGCGTGCGCACGCCGAAGCTCGCGCGCTGCTCCACGGCGTGGGCGATGGTGTGAGCCACTACGCCGGAGATCCCGAGGCCAGCGACGAGCATCAAGCGGCAGTGGGGCTGCGTCGCGCACATGGGGACCGTCGCGAACAACGAGCCCAGCGCCCAGAAGCGCGCCATCGGACGCGCCTTGAACACGCGATACACCGGCGCGGCCATCAGCAACAAGAAGACGCAACACACCGCGAGCACCTGGAGCTCTGCTTTGCGCCCTGATAGCGTCGCCAAGCCAGCGACAGGGCCGCCCACCTCACCTGCCACCAGCTGAGGCAGGCGCTCAGCCGTTACCCCGAGGAACTGCAACGGGCTCGCGACGGGGTCGACGTACATCGCGCTGTTGGCCGTTCCGTAGCCCATGCCGCTGTACACCACCCGCCAGGCGACGACGGCGACGAGCGCCGGCAGCAGCGCGACCACGGCGCGCCTCACCCCCGATCGATCCAGGAGCAACGCGTAGGCAAGATAGTAGCCGAGGAACGCGATGGCGCTCTCCCCCGCGAGGAACGAGATGAAAGTCGCGAGGGACACCAGCGCGCCGGTCAGCGGCTTCGGCGTCTCGGCTTCTCGCCAGCGCAAATACAGCTCGAAGGCGAGTCCGCCGAGCACGCCAGCTATCAACTGATTGCGATTGGAGAGCCAACCCGCGGGCACACCACGAGAGGGCGCGAGCAACGCGAACCACAGCATCAGGCCCGCGACCCAACTCGATTTCCCTACGGAACCTTCCAGGCGGCGCACCACACGCGTGATGACCACGCCTAACAGCGCCAGCCATACCAAGGAGTGCACGTGCATCAACCACGGAGCCTTGACCAGCACACGGTAGTCGAAGACGTGGGTCAGCGCAGAAATCGGCCGAAAGAACGCCAGGCGAACCCCAGGCTGGGTGTACCACGGGGAAGCGCCCGTCGCGTAGCCTCGGGCGAGATCAGCCGGGGTGCCATCGGCGAAGCGAAACAAGTCCCAGAAGGGCCGCGGAGTCTCCCACATCGGGCCGGGCTGCCCGGTGTGGTTCACCGTCCAGTTCAGCACGTGATCGTCGAGCTGCATGCCAACGCCGAGGGACGTGCAGCACAGGAGCAGCGAGAGCCCGATGAACCAGCGCTGCGTTGCCTTGCCCGCGAGCCAGGCTTGGACTCGTGGCGTGAGGACCCGGGCAACCAGTGGCTTGCTTTCGCTCACGCACGGCTGCGTATCAGCCGCACGTCAGACGGACAAGGGTGCTTAGAATCGCGCGGTTTGAGCGGCGCGACGCCGGGCTTGATAGGCGTAGCCGTCGTCGTCGCCAAAGCCCATGTTGATGATCGGGCTCCACTCGAGCACGCCGTCGCTGGCGTGATTGACGAGTCCAATCTGCAACCCACGCAGGCGCTCGGTGTGATTGAACAAGCCAATCTGCACGCCGTGGACCTCTTCCGAGATGTTCGCCACACCAATTTGCGAGCCGTAGAGCTTCTCCGTGACGTTGCCGCCGCCGATCTGCGCCACGCCGCGGAACTCCTTCGAGTAGGCAGCCAGGCCAACCTGAAAGCCTCCCACGAAGTCTCCGGAGAAGTTGGTCATACCCGCCTGGAGTACACCGCGGAAACGCCCAGTCGAGTTCGCTGCGCCGACTTGCATGAGGCCAGCGAAGGACCTGTCGTTGCCGTCGATGTGTTCGTCGTAGATCTCGCCCTGGGAGTTCAACACGCCAATCTGGAAGAGACCAGTGAAGTCCTCCGTTTGGTTGTACATGCCGATCTGCCCGAGTCCCACGAAGTCCTTCTCTGCGAGGTTGAAGCCGCCGATCTGGGCGAGGCCAAAGAACTCTTCTTCCGCGCGGTTGTAGCCGCCGATCTGGAAGCCACCGTAGAACTCCTCGGTGCGGTTGATCGCGGCAAACTGCAACGCGCCGTACCAGTCGATGCTGCGGTTGTACGCGAGAGCAATCTGCCCGAGCCCCATGAAGGTGCGCGCCCGATTTTCCGCGAGGGTAACCTGGGAGATCCCGATGAACTCGTCGGAGAGGTTGCGCCCGATGGCGAGCTGCAGCGCGCCGATGTGCGTGCCCGCGTCGTTACGGATCAGGGACAGCGAGAACCCACCGTAGAAGCGCTCGATGCGCTCGTGGGCCAAGGCCATCGCGGCGACGCCACCAAAGGTACCGAGGTGCGGTCGTAGCCCAGCGTGGAGAACCGCCCAGTCCGTCGGCTCATCCATCGACGCGGGGCCAGCCATGTCTCGCGGTCCCCCACCGGTCGAGTCGTACTCACTGCTCGGACGCGCTTCAGGAGGTGTGGGGTTGCCTTGCGCGCTCTCGTCTTGAGTGAGCGGCCCCACCGCGACCTCTGCTTTGCGCGGAGCCGCAGGGCGAGTGCCGATGTCGTCGTCCTGACTCTCAGCGTGAGCAGGCGCGCTGGACATCCAGCAAGTGACCAAAGCAAGGGCGGAGAAGAGTTTTACCGTTCGCATGACCCCCCCGAAACGGGAGGGCGGCCGAGCGCTTACGCCTGAGGGCGATTTTCGATCTGAAAAATCCGTCCCCCCAACAAACGCCGCAGAACAGTGCGAAACTCCCCGCGTGTTCAGTAGAGCAATCATCGGCCTGTGTTGCGTCGCTTGTGGGGGAGAGACGCGCTCCGCAGAAGCGCCGCCCCCTCGTGAGGAGCCCATCGCAGCTCCCAGCACCGACAGCAGCGAACCGATCGCCCGGGTCGCACCGCCACCTTCAGCGAGCGGAGCCGACAGGCGTGACCCTGCGCATCGAGCTAGAGTCGGGGGGCAAGCTGTCGTTCTCGGCACCGCTCTACGCGAACGACGCCCTGAGCGATCGCTTCCTGGGCCCAGACGAATACGGTGCGTTCCTGGACTCGTCCTCGGGCTGCAAGTCCAAACCATTACCGCGTGGCAATGGTTACAGCGTAGAGGCGCGCATCGGCGTCAACTCCGAAGGCCTGAATGGGCGCTGGGTGTTTGACGTCAACTAGCGCTGGTACGAGACGATGCCTCGCAGGAAGGCATCGACCGCCTCGGCCTCTTCGCTCGTCCGTGTTGGCAGCTGAGCTAGTCCATCACACCACGGCAGCCGGCTCTCGGTCCCGACCTGAATCACCGGAGCGACCTGCTCGGGTGCATCCAGCGTCGCGATCGCGACCTCGGGCTTGTAGCCATCGGGCTCGTACGTCAGGGGCGTTCCGCAGTCGCCGCAGAAGCCGCGCTGCACCTTGTTCGAGGAACGAAAACGCTTCGGCTCATGAGTCAGCCACATCAGGCCATGCGCCGTGACCAGCGGTGCGAACGCGTTCCCCAGGGCCCGTTGACACATGCGGCAGTGACAAATCGAAGCCCGCCCCAGGCGCTCCACGGAATAGCGAATCGCACCGCACTGACAGCCACCCTCTGGTCGGTCACCCATGCACGGCCATCTAGGGCAGTTCGGCTCGCGTTGCCAGTCGCCGCTTGGTTCACTCCGGACGCCAGTTCAGACTGCGGACGTGCGAACCGCCATCTACGCTTCGGTCCTCGCCTGCGTCGCTTGTGGGGGTGAGGCGCGTCAGGCAGCCCCACCGTCCGCTCCAAGTCAGTCCGAGCCGTCAGCCCCTGCCAGCAAACTCCAGGAACCGACTGCAAACTCGCGCCTCGAAGTGCTCACGGAAGGATCGACCGACGACTCCTCATTCGCGCCGCCGGAGTTCACAACGGGCATTTGGGTAGAAGCGTCCTGCCGCGGTGAAGAACTCGATCTCGCGAGCATTCGCAAACTAGGTCAATGCCCAGCGGAGAAGCCGCCAGATCTGCCCGCTCCCGAAAGCCTCGAGTTGGAAGCGCCCGAACCCGCCCTAGTTCCTCACGGTAAAGCGTTCCGATTCAAGGCACAGCTCGTGAACCGGGGAGATGAGCGTGTGGGATTCGTGGTCATCGCACGGGCGTTTCGCCCCAGCACAGAAGTCTCGAAGCTGCGAACCGACGGAGGCGAGTTAGAGCACGAGTGCAGCAACCAAGACTTCGCTACTCCCGAGTACCACTACGTCGAGCTCGAACCCGGCGGCAAGCTGAGCGTCAGCGGACAGCTGTACCCGAATGACGCGCTCTCGGTAACCACTGGCGACTGCGAACCTTCCGCGTTGACGCGTGGGAGCGAGTATCGAGTCGAGCTGAGCGTTCGGGTGAACGAAACTAAGCTCGACGCCGACTGGAGCTTCAAGATCAAGTAGCCTCGGTGGCTCGTGTCGTCAGTCCCCACTTGGTTTCGTTTCAAGCTCCAGTGCAAACTACCGACGTGCGAACCGCCATCTACGCTTCGGTCCTCGCCTGCGTCGCTTGTGGGGGGGAGGCGCGTCAGGCAGCCCCACCGTCCGCTCCAAGTCAGTCCGAGCCGAGCGCTGCGCCCTCTGTGATCGAAGTCGCCGGGGAGACTGACGCTCCTGAGCCCCCCGCCCCGCCAGCTCCGGAGGAAGCGCCAACGCCTGCTCCAGCAGACTACGCGGGGGAAGGTTGGTCCGCCGAGCGGTGCCGCGGGAAGAGCCTGGATCTCGAGGCGATCCGCCGGGCCAGTTCTTGCGCGGCGAAGCCTAGCCCCGACATGCCTCCTGCAAGCGGACTCGAGCTCAGGGCACCTGCCGCTGGAGTTATTCCATACGGCAAAGAAACCGACGTCCAGGCAGTCGTCGTGAACACGCTCGAGAAACGCGTCGGCCTGGTGTTGACGCTCGGAGACGGATTCCCAGCGATGAGCTTCTCGAAGCTGCGCCGGGGCGGAAAGGAGGTCGAGGGAGCCTGCTCCTTCGGTGTGCTCACCAGCGCTCACAGCTTCTACATCGAGCTCGAACCTTCAGGCGAACTCACCGTCGGAGGCACGCTCTACCCCAACGACACGCTCCAGGAAGAGTACGACGGCGCAGACTGCTCCCCGAAGCTACTACCTCGCGGCAATGAGTATCAAGCCCAGCTCAGCGTCAGCGTGAACCGAGATCAACTCACAGCCGATTGGACTTTCAAGATCAAGTAGCTACTTCTTGGCGCAGTCCGGCACCATGAGCTCGAAGTCTTCCTGCACCTGCTTCGCGGTGTCTCCTGGGTTTTCGAGCTTGTAGTAGGTCGCGTGGAGACGCTTCGCGTCCTTGCAGAGCTTCGCTTCCCCAGCACAGCGCGCCGCGCCGAGTAGCGCCATCACGCCGCCTTTCATCGCGCCGTCTGGCGGACCCTTGAGGGACTTCAAGGCTGCAGCGATTTCGTCCCCTGCCTTGACGCAGCCCGGACCATCATGAGCAGCGAGGCTCGCTTGCAGTCCCGGCAACGCGCGCACCATGCGGTCCGGCGCTGACATGCCGCCACTCGTGGGACACTTGGCCTGCGCGTGCTGGTCGACCAGCGCGCCCAGCTGCGCATCGCTCATGCGCGGCGTCATCGCCCCTCGGTCCTGGGCGGCGAGCGCCTCACGAGCGAGCTTCTTGCCTTCGTCGCAGCGCCCCGCGCGCATCGTGCACCAGGCACGTACCATACGGAAACGATGCTCGCTGGCGCCGATGCTATCGGTCGCGTCCGCTCGCTCGAGATCCTGCAGGCAGCCCACGCCGTCTCCCAGGGCCTCCTTACGTTCGGCGGATAGCCTTAGCGTCATCGCGTTCATCTGACCCTGGGCCTTCACCGCCGCGGAGTCTCCTGCAGCAGCCGCTTGCTCGGGCGTCAGCCCCGCGGACGATGCGGCCGGGCGAGCACCGGGGCGTAGCGCACGCGCCGTCAGGCGAATCGGTACGCGGCACTCGGTCTGAGCGTGGGTGTCACAGCTCTCCAGCTTTCCGCCATGCTTCAGCAGCGAGTGTTCTCCCCGCTGCTTTCCCTCTGCCCCGAAACCAGCTACGGCAGCGTTTGCTTTCAGCTCTTGCTGGGACGCGGAGTAGAGCTCGAAGGCGCCGAGGTCGTAGCTGGAAATGAAGTGGGTCGCGCTCGAGCAGCGATCATTGGCTTGAATTTCCTCCCGGTAAACATCGTCGCGCAGCGCGCGACGTTGCCCGGCGACGAAGTAGCTCAGCTTCAAGCCGCGGTCCGAACTGACCTGGCCGCCGAGAGTCAGTGCACCGAGAGGCAGCTTGGCGCCAAGCTCCGTTTGGTCGCGAATGTCGAAGCCCTCGCGAGTGCCACTGGTTGCCTGGATCTGATCGTAGCGACCGTAGCGACCGTGGAGCGCCTCATCTCTGCATCCATACAGCACTCGCAGCTGACAGTTCTCCAGTTGCACGAATACGACGTCGTCCTGCGCCGCAGCCTCGAAGCTCGCGAGATCGGTCGCGTCCCACTCGACGACGAACAGTCGCGAGTCCCCGTCGGGTTGCAACATGCAGCGATCGCGACCCGCTGTAGTCTGATCCATGAGCGGCGCTTGTGGCTCAGCTCCCCCTCCCCCACATCCACTCGCCAAGAGACCTGCCGTCGCAACCAACGACAGCGCCCCACCCAGTCGGCCCCAAAACGCGCTCATCACGGCGCGCGGTGTAGCTCACGGAGCGCCCGGGACAAACCGTGGCGTCTTGGCCGCTGTAACCGCCCGGCATCTCCCACGTATCTTCGGGGATGCGCACGTCCATCCTGCTTCTCGCCGCCGTGGCCCTCGGCGGTTGCAACGAGTCGAGCTCCAGTCCGACCCCTGAACCCACGAAGGCCAGCGCGAGCTCCCCGCTGGCGAGCGTCACCACGAGCCCGAGCAGCTCGAGCGAAGCGGAAAAGCCCAAGCAACCCATGGCGAAGGAGACGAGCGACACGCCGACCGATCACCTGGGCAAGCTGCCTGACGGGGTCGGACTCGAGGTTGGAAGCGCGCTGCCGACACTCAAGCTGAAGAGCAGCAAGGACGACGAAGTCGATGTGAATGCGCTGGCGAAGACGGGGCCGCTGATGCTGGTCTTCTATCGCGGCGGCTGGTGCCCTTTCTGCAACTATCAAATCCACTCGTTGGCGAAGGCCTACCCCGAGTTTCAGAAGCGCGGAGTGACGCCCGTGGCGATCAGCGTCGATCTACCCAGCGAAGCGTCGAAGACGCAGAGCAGCTGGGAGATCCCATTCCCGGTGTTGTCGGACCCAGAGCTGGTCGCACACAAGGCGTTCAACGTGCTCAATCAGTTGGACGACGCGGGGCTCGCCAAGCTGAAGGGCTACGGCATCGACGTCGAGGCCCGCAGCGGCCAGAAGCACCACACCATCGCCATTCCGTCGATCTTCATCATCGACGACGGCAAGGTCGCCTGGGCCCACGCGGAGACCGACTACAAGACGCGGCCGAGCACGACGCAGCTGCTGAAGGTGATCGACGACCTGAAGCTCAGATAGGGCGACGTCGGCCGATGCCGCACGGGTCTGATTGAAGCGCGCAGCCTCCGCGGCTAAGCAGCGCCCCATGAAGCGTCGTGTTCCGGCCTGGGTTCTCGTGGGGTGTTCCAGTTTGCTGCCTTGCGGCTGCGGAGGCGAAACCAAGCCGGAGCCAAAAGCCCCGCCAGCGGCCGTCACCGCAAGCTCCGCCCCGATACTCGAGTGTCCGCCGTGGGCGACACCCGCTAGCAATGGCAGAGACTGCGAATCCACGCGGCTCACCCAATTCCTCGAGGAATCACAACAAAAGCTGCAAGCGGAGCCGGCCAAAGGCACGCCGTCGTGGTTCGACCCGTTCGTCGAAGAGCTCACCCGGAAGTACGTCGCCGAGTTCGACACGCTGGAACCGATGACTCGAGTTCGGCTGCTGAAGGCGCTGGTGGCGCACCCAGATCCGCGCAGCGTGCCAGCGCTGCGCAAGGCGCTTCAGGAGTACGCGCGCTCCCCAAGAGACAAGAACTACCAAGACCTGGCGCTGGCGTGCGACGCCGCCTCGAAACTGAGGAGGCTCGATTCGCCTGACCTGGGACCCGATCTGCTGGCAGCTTTTCTGACCTTTCGCTTCACGACCCAGACCGGAGGTTTGGCGTACAGGCCCCTCAGCGCCGCTCTGCTCGCTCATCGCGACCGCAGCTGGACCAAGCCGCTGATGGCTGCCTTGGAAGTGGATTTCCCCAACCGGGGCAAGCCCGACGATCTGCAGGCGGCGAAGGCCTTCAACGACGCGGTGTTTCTTCAGGTCACTTCCGCGCAGCTGCTCGGGCTACTCGGCAATCCGCGGGCCGTCGATCCTCTGCTGCGGGTGACGTTGGATCCGGCGAAGCTTCAAGCCGCCTTCACGGCCATCTTCGCATTGGTCAGGCTCGGGCGTCCGGCGCGTGAGCGCACCCAGGCATTGCTCGAAGGCAACGTACCCGAGTTGACCGCGTTCGCGAAGGAGCGAGCCGCACGCCTGGACGCAGTTCCCGATGAGCATCCACACGTCAGCATGGCCGCGCTGATCTTGGGAACGATGGGACACCCCGACGGAGAGGCTACGCTGGTCGCTGCGGCCAAGCGGGAACGGGGCAAAGCGTTGTACGGAGTGGCGAAAGGTCTAACGCGACTCGGAAAAACCCCAAAGAGCGAGGCCGCGTTCAAGGCAGCGTTCGCGCGCATCGACACGAAGCAAGTCGCTTACGACCGCCCTGCACTCGCAGAGCTTGCAGACGACGCTTCCTACTACAGTGATCCGGCGTTGGTGCCCTGGCTGCTGCAAAGGGCAAAGTTGACCCAAGGACCCGCAGAAGCCGTCAAACAGGTTCGCGAAGCTCTCTTGAACACGGCGATCCAGCTGATGACGGCCGCGCAGGTGGGGAACGTCGAAGCGGCCGTCAAGAGCCTGGGAGATGAGGCGCAAGCGACGCGGCTCGCGCTGGCGAAAGAGCTCGCGTTGAAATGCAAGGACGCCCCAAAATGTTACCTCGCGGAACTAGTATCCGCCCAGAATCAAACTGCTGAGCGCACCTCCGTTGGGGTCAAGGCAGCGCACATGCTTGCCGCCTTCGGCGACGCCGCGGCGCGAGACGAGCTGGTTCAGTACTGGAGCTCCATCAGGCACCCTGAGGTGGCGAATGCCGCGGCCCTGGCGATCGATCGCCTCACCCCAAACGGTTCGCTCGAGCTTGCCGACGAACTCCAGGCGTACATCGACGCCCAAGGGAAGGCGCCGGGGAGCGTGCGGCTGACCTCCGCACTGCAAAGCGTGACGTACCGCCTACGCGCTCGCGCTCCCGAACGCACCCTCGGCAAAGACGGGTGAGACGCTACATGGAGTGCCAGCTTTGAACCCCGTTCCTGAGGTCGCCGTGTGCTGAACGCAGCGGCCGGGTGATCCGCTTACCCACCCTGGTGCACCCGTTCCGCTGCTTCGCCGGTGAATACGAATGTGGAAACTCACCCGCTGGCAGGGGGCGTGGTAAAAGGGGTACGGTGGAGTTAACTGCCGGCACACTCGTCACTCCTCAGATCCGTCTCGAGCGCATGCTTGGAGAAGGCGGAATGGGTAGCGTGTGGGTAGCGGAGCACCTGGGGCTCGGCATCCGCGTCGCGGTGAAGTTCATCAACGAGGATCTGGCGAGCCAACCAGACGTGCGTCAGCGCTTCACCCGGGAGGCGCGGGCGAGCGCGCGCATCAAGAGCCCGCATGTCGTCCAGGTTTTCGATACGGGAATGCTGGAAGACCGCGTGCCCTACATCGTGATGGAGCTACTCGAGGGCCATGATCTTCGGGATCGCATCCGGCAACTGAAGCGCCTCCCCATCAACGAGGTGGTTACGGTCGTGCGCCAAGCCTGCAAGGCACTCGCGAAGGCCCACGCCCAAGGGGTGATCCACCGCGACATCAAGCCGGACAACCTGTTCATCTGCGATCCCGAGGGTGACCCCCACGTGAAGATCTTGGATTTTGGCGTCGCCAAGTCCGACGACACGGATCTGGCGATGACCTCCACGGGAGCAGTCGTCGGAACGCCCTACTACATGAGCCCAGAGCAATTGATGAGCGCAAAGCACGTCGATGTGCGGGCTGACCTGTGGTCCCTGGGGGTCGTCGCCTACCACGCGTTGACCGGGCAACGACCGTTCGAAGCGGAGACGTTTCCGGGGCTCGTGCTGGCGATCGAACGCGGCGTATACCCAGCCCCGTTTGGCCGGCTGGGTGTGGGCTCGGCAGCCCTGGATGCCTGGATAGACAAGGCGCTGAATCGCGACATCGGTCAGCGCTTCGCAACCGCGCAGGAGATGGCGACCGCCCTCGAGGAAGCAGCTGGCGTCCCGCGCTCGCAGCAAGCGTCGTTCGTCGATCTCGGCTCTTCCGCTGACAACGAACCACCTTCTGCGATCTCCTACGCCGACACCGAGATCGACGCCAAGGCGCAGACCCACTCGACGATGGCTCAGTCCGTGACGGACAGTCGCGCCCTCGCGCCCCCGAAGCAGCGGCGCGGCGGCGTGATCGCCGCGGTCGCCGCGCTTTCGGTCGTGGGCATGGCCGGCGCTTGGTTCGCATTCAGCGGCCGCGGCGTGAGCGCCGAGCCGGTTCACTCGAGCGCCGCATCAGCAGCCGAGCCGGGTGAGACAGCGCCCGCTCTCGACGTCAAGTCAGATCCCCTTCCGCAGGGATCTGCTTCGGCGGACACACAGAAGGCTCCAGCGCCCGACGAAGCACCTCCCCCCCAAGCCGAAGAGGAGGCAGCGCAGGAACCAAAGCAATCAGCGAAGCCAAGCGCTCCCGTCAAGCCGTCCAAGGATCCTCCTGTGGCGCCCGCCAGCAAACCGACAGCCAAGGCCGGCGCAAAGCCCAAGCCTGAGCCCGCTCCCAAAGCGCCGTCTTCGAATCCAACACCAGACTACGGATTCTAGTAGCCTGCTTCCACGATGATTCCTACGCGACAACACGGTCCTTGGAGATTCGCCGGTGCGCTCATGCTCAGCGCGCTCTTGATGAGTCAGGGCGCGACCGCTGAGCCCACTGCGGCCGAGAAAGAGACGGCGCGCTCCCTGCTCGGCGCGGGCCAAAAGAAGTTCGACGCGGGCGACTACGCAGGGGCGGCCAAGGCGTGGCAAGCCGCAGATGACATCATGCACGTGCCGACCACGGGCATTCGCCTCGGCAAGGCTCAGGAGAAGCTGGGCAAGCTGGTCGAGGCCCGCGATGCGTGGCTCGAGGTGGCGCGCCACCCTGTCGCACCCGACGAGCCGAAGGCATTCACTGCCGCACGGCAAGAAGCGACGACACTGGCTGCTGCCGTGGAAAAGCGCATCCCGTCCGTGACCGTCACGGTGAGTGGCGTGCCTGCTGATGTAGAGCTCGACGTAGCGGTCGACGGCGTGAGCGTGCCCCCAGCCGCGGCGACGCTGCCTCGCAAGGTCAACCCAGGTGCGCACCACTTGAGCGTCAGCGCCCCGGGATATCTGATCCAGGAGCAAGACTTCACCCTCGAAGAAGCCGAGAGCCGCACCCTGAACGTCGAGCTCGCGCGAGATCCCAACGCTGCGGCACCACCCGTCGTGCCGCCGACGGAGCCCGTTGCGCCAGCGCCAGCGCCAGCGCCAGGCCCCATCGCCGCGCCACCCGGCGACCCGCAAGCGGATAGCGGCGGAGGCAGCAGCACCTTGACCATCGTCGGCTTCACGCTGGCAGGCGTGGGGGTCGTCGTGGGCGGCGTAACGGGTATCATGTCAGCGACCAAGACCAGCGATATCAAAGCAGGCTGTGAAGGCACTCGTTGCCCCGAGGATTCACAATCTGACATCGATAGCGCGAAGACTCTGGCCACCGTCTCGAACATCGGATTCGGCGTCGGCATCCTCGGCCTCGGCGTCGGCATCCTCGGGCTGGTGATGGATAGCTCCGGGGCCGCTCAACGCGCTGCTCCTCCTGCACCACGCGCCGCCAAGCGCCGGTTCACGCTGACTCCCGTGGTGGGCCTTGGCTCCTTCAACGTGCTGGGGAAGTTCTGATGGCGCGCCTGCGATACCTGGGTCCGGTCATCTGCTGCGCGCTGGTCGTCGCCGCTTGCGGCACCATCACGGGCTTGAACGACCTCGAGACGGACCCCAACTTGAAGAGCAACGGCGGGACAGCTGGTACCGCGGGGAACGCAGGCAGCGCAGGCACCGCAGGCAGCGCAGGCACCGGCGGCATGAGCAGCGGCGGCACCGCGGGCGACGCCGGCTTCCAGGGGTGGGAAGTGCCGGAGGGTTGCGACGAAGTCTTGCCGGTGGACGAGGTCGGCATGGTGCTGATCGTCGCGCGCGGGATGAGCTCGGTCGTACGCACCAACCTCAAGAACGGCTTGCTCGAAAACGGGCCCTACTGGAGCCCCTTCGGCATCGCCCTCGACATTCTACCCGACGCGAGCACTCAGAGCTGTCAGGCGCCACTCGCCGGCGGACACCCCATCCTGCCGTTCACATCCTCCTACGAAGATCAATTCCCCACGGATATCGACACCTTCTTCCAGACGCTGAGTTCCTCCGCGGGCCAGTGCGACGCGCCGGAGCAAAGCCTCCGTTACGCCGTTCAGGCCTTTCAGCAGCACCCGGAATACCTGGCGAAAGGCGCGATCATCATCAGCGACGCTCAGGAGATCGGCTGTGACCTGAGCTGGGGGCAGACACAGTCCGTCGCAAGTGGAGCGATCAGCGGTCCACCTTTCATGAAGACCTACGTCTTCAGCTTCTCGGACCTTCAGGACTACTCCGCGGTGCTCTCGGACAGGGGTGGCACGCTGCCCATCAACGGGCCAAGTGCAGACTTCAATCTGATGCTGGACCTGGCAGCCCAAGAATTGAGCGACTGCACGCTGTACTTCGATCACACGAGCCAAGCTGAGCTGGCGTGGGAGGGCCGTCGCGTGCTCTACAACCCGTCTCTCGAGCAGTGTGCCTTCAACTTCGACGAGGGCTATTACCCGGTCGGTGACGGGCTGATCAGCCTGTGTCCGTTCACCTGCAACAGCTACGTCCAGGCGCGTCGAAACCTCGATCCCAAAGCCGTCGTCGCCTACTGCCCGGACTAGCACGGGAATCGGAAAGGTCCGAAGACGATCCGGCGTATAAGCGGATCCGATGCTGCGATGGACCGCGTTCTGGCTGCTTGCGCTCACCGGCTGCGGCGGGTCACCACCGCCGCCCGACGCGCCCACGGATACGCGGATCCCCGCGGCTGAAGCAGAGGCCGAGCGCGAGTTGCCCAAGGCGCCCAAGACCGAAGAAGCCAAGCTGCCCACGGCCTGCCAGCGCGCACACCAGAAGCGCCTCAAGGCCGCCGCATTATTTCCCCAAGGATACTCTCAGCGCAGCCGGCGGCTGGCGGAGCAAGCAGCCAAGCTGTGCGCGGATGAGCGCCAGCCGGCTCAAGCGCTGCTCACTCAGATCGAAGCCAGTGTTGCTGCCCTGCGCGGGCAGCCTGCGGCAGACCTGTGGTCAAAGTCTGAAGCTGCTCGCGCCGCGGGGGATCTGCCTAGCGCACGTCGCCTGGCTTCCGCAGCCAGCACCGCCTTCGCCAACGCGGGAACTCCGGTAGCCACCTGGCAGGGTGTGGCGCGACTACACGCCGTCGCCCTCTCGCACAACGGCGCTATCCTCGCGGCAACGGATGGCGAAGGCAAGCTCCTGCTACTCGAGACGCGCGCACTCAAGCCGCTACGCTTCATCGAGGTCAAGGACGCTCGGGGCGTGAAGGTCGCGCACTTTTCACCAGATGGCGCGCTCCTCGGCGTGCTCACGTCGGCGGGAGTCGAACTCGTCGACACCAAATCAGGCGCCCGCAGACGCACGCTCTCCTGGGCGGGAGAACGCCTGACCCAGTTCGCCTTCTCCAAGGACGGCTCCAGCGTGTTCGTTGGGGGGGAGGAGAGCTGGAACGCAAGCGTGAGGCGCTTCGAGGCCGCATCCGGAGACTCTCAAGCCGAGTACCAGATCAAAGAAGGCCGCGGCGTCGCAGCCCTCGCCGTGTCGCCGCGTGACGGGAACGTCGCCGTAGGCCTCGAGTCCGGCAAGCTCGAACTCCTGGACGGCAAGAAGTTGAGCCCCATACGCACGCTCGGAGACGAGAAGATCCAGCGCATTCAAGCCCTCGACTTCTCACCAGTCGGAGATCGACTCGCGGTGCTGTCCGGCAACACACGCCTGGACGTCCTCGACACGGCAACCGGCAAGCGCATCACGGACGCCAGCATCGATCACTCCTGGGGCGAGTCGATTTGCGGCTTCTCGAGCGACGGCTCCCGAGTGCGTGTGAATGGCGGCACCTGGGGCGACGCGTTGCTGGAGATCGACGCGAAGGACGGCCACTCGTTGAGCGCCAAGCGCATGCCCTCGCGGGACCAAGTGTTGTCACCCGACGGTAGCTTGCTGGTGGCGAGCGCGTCCGGAGGCAATGGGCTGTTCGTGGTCGACACCAAGAACGGCGAAGTCGCGACCGCTGCCACCACGCCAGACGTACGCCTGGAAGGCATGGCGTTCACGGATGGCGCGTTGGCCTTGGCTCGCGAGCTGCCACGCACGACCGAGAGCCAGGTCGAGGTGTTGCTGGTTAGCGCGCGCACCCCCGAAGCGCATTTCCTCACGGTACCAGGATACAAGGCGGAGCTCGCCTTCTCCCAGGTGGGTGAGCGCCTGGCAGGCCATTTCGGCGGGAAGAGCGTGTTCTACTGGGAGGTCACGGCGAGTGACAAGCGCCAGGACCTGCCTGACTTTCCAGAGTGGGTGAACGCGTTGAGCTTCAGCTCGAAGGGCGTGCTCCATGCCGCCGGCGGCCCGTTTGACTTGAAGCTCGGCACACTGCGCGTCGGCAACTCCAGCTGGGACATCCAGACCGTCGTGCATCACCAGACTGGCGGGCAAGCCGTCGCGCTGGCGAGTGGTCGCGCGGTGGTACGCCAGGAAGGCGCGCTGAATAGCTACGATCTGACGTTACGCAGCCCCGATGCGCAGGCGTTACCGGGTGGCAAAGACACGCGCGCTTTCGCGCTCTCGGGTGACGGGAGAGTGCTGTTCGTCATGTCGGACAAGGGCACCCAGCGCGTGCCGCTCTGGGGTTCACAGCGCGCACAGCTCCTGTCCGGGCGCTGTACGCGGGGCCCCATCGCGGCCTCTCGAGATGGCTCAGTCGCGGTTGCTGCGTGCACCTATCACGAGGTCTCGCTATTCAAGGATGGTGACCAGCGCACCGCTCAGCTCGAGGTAGACGACCTAGGTCTTTCGCCCAGTGGTGAGGTGATTGCGATCAAGCGCGACAGTGTGGTGAGCTTGCTGGGAAGCGATCTGAGGCCGCGGGTCGACCTACGCTTCACCGAGCTTGGCGGCGCCGAAGCCACGAGCGCCGACGGCGCGCTCGAGCTGCTAGGGGAGCAGGGCAAACAGGGGCGATATTGTATCGTCGATCAGCGTGCCTACCCCTTCGAGCTGTGTGAAGATCAGCTGCTCCACGACGACCTCGTGGTGGACGCCCTGTTGCCGAACTGACTCCGCACGGCAGCGATGGTGGCGGCTTCGCTGCCTGATGGGAGCGTGCTAGCCTGCGTTCGATGTTGGGAACGCTGCTGGTTCTGGGGTTCACGTTTGCACTCAACGTGGGCGTGTTCGTCGGGTCGCGCTGGCTCGTGGCCAAGCTGAGCGGCGTGCATGGGCTCTCGCTGCTCGCCTTCGAGAGCGGCCCATGGGAAGACACGGGCGTCGCTCGCAGGTTGTTGTTCACCGCGGTTGGGCCCTTGGCCTGCTACTTCGCCGCGGCCGCCTTCTTCGGGCTTGGACAGCACGTCGGTGGACAGCAGGAGGCCACCCTCCGCGTGAACGTGCTGCCTGACGGGGCTGCCGCCAGAGCCGGGATCCTCGAGGACGACGAGGTCGTGGCGTTGAACGAAACGCGAATTCAGGATTGGGCGCAGCTGGTCGAGGAAGTGCAAAGTCACCCGAACGAAGAGGTGACGCTCGTCGTCAACCGGGACGGACACGAGCTCTCCTTTCAAGTGTCTCTCGCTGACCCGCCGGTGTTGAAGGTGACGCCGAAGGTGAGGCGCCGCGCCATGAGCGCCGGCAAGATACTCCGAACTTCTCTCGTGTTTCCCCTCGTGTTCTGGAAGGCCAAGGTCATGACCTGGATCGACCCGGAGGCGCTCTCTCGTCCGATGCGGATCGAGGACCCCGGTGAGGCGCCCGCTGGCGCTTATCTGTTCTACGCGGGCGTTCTCGGCTCCTGGGGTCTGCCAATACCGCTACTCGTCGCGTTCGCCTCGTTTCCTCGCAGAACTAACAAGGAGGCACAGAAGACCCTATGAGTCGTCTTGCAATCATCCTGGCCGCCACCGGCCTGCTCCTGGGCACGTCGCTACATTCAACCCGCGCCAGCGCCGATATCCTGCCCCCGGGCTACAAGGGAGCGAAGGCGTCGATTCAAGTCTCAGCCGAGCTGCCGAAAGACGACGTACTGGTGCTCGCGAACACCTTCAACGGCGCAACACCACTGGAGGCAGGCAAGCCGAGCGAGGTCAGCTGGCACCCGCTGATGGGCGAGCTCGAGCTGGTGCTCGTCAAGCGCGCCGACCTGAAGCAGCTCGAGAACCTCCCCCGCGAACAAGAGCCGCGCTGGAAGACCATCCGTCAGTACAGCACCTCCTGCTCGAAGGCATTCCGCGGGGTGCGCTCGATAAAAGCCAGCGAACCCTACGACGAGGTGCGCTGGTACTACGAGGCGCAAGTCAACGGTGAGAAGTGCACCTCCAAGTTGGTGCGCACTGCCTACCTCTCGAAAGGTGACGAGGTGCGGTCCGAGCCCAGCGCTCCCAGCGCAACGAGCACGCCCACCGCGGCCACGAGCGCATTGCCGCAGGGCACCGATGCTCCCTCACCCCCGGCCGAGCCTGCTGCGTCTGGGGGATGTTCTGGGTGCGCGACGCGTCGTTCGGCGCCAGTTTCTGCGTGGTGGCTCGTTCCGCTATTGCTGCTCGGGCGCCGACGCCGAGTTCGGCGATCTAGTCTTCTCGCTGGACGTCCATGGAGATCACCTCCGCGCGAGGGACAGCCCGAACTGCCTCGTTCCAAGCACTTGCGAGAGCGCGACCCAGAGGATGGTCATGGGTTCGAGGTAGCGCGCCGAACTGAGCGACCCGGCGGCTACGGCGTCGAGACCCACATCAGCGGCAAGCGCGAGCACGGTGTTGCGGGCCTCGTCATCATCTGCCGCGACGAAGTTCGTGGCGCGGTTGCCTCCGAACACGGGGTTGACCAGCACCTCGGCGCCTTGCTGGTTGAATGAACGCACCACACGAGCGCCGGGCAGCGCGTTTGCGAGCTGCTCCGAGGACGACGTCGTGTGACCGTACTGCAGGGTGAAGCCTTTACCGATCGCGTTGGCGCAATCGATCACGACCTTCCCCTCCAGGCCTCCCATCGCGCGAGCGACCTCGATGACAGCACCCGCAGGGATCGCAAACACGATCACGTCTCGCTCTTCGGCGCCTTCCTGGATGGCTGAAGTCGACGCTCCGAGTTCCACCAGCGCCTGAACCTCTTCCGAGCTTGGATCTCGCGTGACGATGCGTACGTCGTGTCCCGCACGCAGCCAGGCACGGGCTAGTGCACCACCGATGTTGCCGCTGCCGACGATCGCGATGCGCTGACGGCCACCTGTTTCCTTCGGAGTCGTTTCGTCACCCTCTGAACGACGTGCGAGCGTGAAACCAATACCCCTATCGTTTCCCCACGCAAGCGCCAGCTTGATCCAGAGCATCGCGAGGGGCTCGGTTTCGCGCGCGCGGTGGAGCCCCTTGAGCGCGACCGCATCGAACCCAATCTCAGAGGCGAGACTCACCACCCTGGCGAGTGCCTCGCCGTCGTCACCCGCGACCGGCATGAACACGCGCTGATCGCCGTACTTCGGGTTCGCCGTGTTCTCGAGGCCCGTGGTGTTGAACGCTTTGACCACACGCGCGTTGGTGGCCAGCTGAGCGACCTGTTCGGCTCCGGATGTGGTGTGCCCGTGCGTCAGCGCAAAGCCGGGACCAATTGGGTTGGTGACGTCGATCAGGATCTTGCCTTGAAGGTCACCCAGCGCGGGAACCACTTCGGGGACCGCTGACCACGGCAGAGTCAATGCGACGACGTCCGCTGACGCAGCAGCGGCCTGCAGCGTCTGAACCTGAGCGCCAGGATACGGCGAACTCGCGACGTCGCGCACGCCGTAGACGATCTCGTGCCCCGCGTCTGCCCAGGCACGACCGAGTGTGGTTCCGACGTTTCCAGCCCCAATAATCGCAATCCGCATGCTGTTGACTCCGAACCGATCCTTGCGACGGAGTCATGGCAGGGGGAAGTGCAAGCGCTGCAACTCGCAGCTGCAGCGGCTGCAACTTCTCTCACACTCGGTTACTCAAGGCCTGCCCACCCACTGTCGCCGTGAGTCAGCGTCTCCCAGTCCATGTGGTGATCCGCGGCGGTGGGACGCACGCTGAGGGTCACCGCGTGAGTCTGGGGCATGTCATTTCCAAGGCGGTTCGCGAAGTGGTTGTACCCGATTTCCCACATCGGCTTGGCTGATGCGCTGTTGAGTGTGCCACCGCACAGCCAGCTCGGAACGCTAGCCCCATTCAAGTATTGCGCATGAAAGCCAAGACCGTAGCGAATGCGGTCCGCCTGCTCAGCATACAGATCGACGCCCTGAATGTAGGCTGTCTCAGCAGCGTTGATGATCGCCGCAAGCCCATACTGGGTGTGCCCCAGATCGCGGCAGGTCTCCTGGGAGAGCCCGTTCACATACGTGGTTTGGCCATACCAGTAGCTGACCAAGGCGCTGCCAGTCTTATTTCCGCGCGGCGGCGGCACGGGTGTGGAACCGTCAGACTCGAGGTAGATGTACGCCGGAACGCGTTCTCGCCACATCTTCAGGCCCTTGTCGAAGAGCACCCGGTCGTCATTGTAGACTGCGATGTTCAGCAGGCCTTCGATCATGCTGAGCTCCCAGTTGCCGTTGGCGCTGCTGCCGTTCTCGATCAGCGGCTGGTACACGTCCCTCAGCATCTGACCAAAGCGGTTCGCTTCGGCCTCCGGCCAGCCGCTGTAAGTGTAGCGAATGATTTCAGCCGCGCGCGGAAACGTCTCCATCACCCACGCGGACTGCAGCGGCGCGTTGCTGTTGGTGTGACCCTGAATCGCGCCGGACCACGCATTCATGATCTCAATCGCCTTCTCAGCGTGAGCCGAGTCACCGGTGTAGAACCAAAGCAGCGCATGGGTGTAGGCGGCGACGCAGTCGTTCTTCTCGTCGCTGCAACCGACGTCGGGGTTCGAGTAGGAACCGCACTCAACCTCCGCACGTGGATGCGGCGTATACGAGAGCTTGCCGAACTTGCTGTTCTGCGCCTTGCTGAGCGCGCTCTTCCAAGGCTCCTGGTCTTGCGCGAGCTTGCCCTTCACGAAGTCGAGCATGCCAGCGTTGACGAGGATACCGGGGTGCACGAACCCTTCCGGACTGACTTGTCCGCCGGAGCCTCCGCTTCCGCCGCTGGCCCCCGCGGTGCCTCCGGTGCCACCAACCGTCGCGCCACCAGCGCCGCCGGGCGCAGTGCCGCCCGAGCCGCCCGTCGCAGCACCGCCAGCGTCCACGCCGCCCGTTTCCGCACCAGCGCTTCCGCCGGTTCCGCTCCCGCCAACTCCAGGCGAGGTGCCGCCAGCACCGCCCGTTCCGTTCGAGGTGCCCCCAGCGCCGCCCGCTACTCCCTCACCCCCATTCCCCCCTCGATCGGACGATCCACAACCAAGCAGGGAGAGAAGCATGGGCGAGGCACACAGAGAACGACGCAGCACGGAAAATGACATCGGGGAATTCTCCTGAGCAAACTCGCAGCCCAAAGGCACTAGCATTCAGCCGATTCAGGGTCTTGGGGGGAGGTAGATCCAAACGCTGACCGCAGACCACCAACAGTCACGCTCAATTCTGCTCAGAGTGGTGTCACGCTTCTGAGGAGGCTGAGCGCTTTCAGTGCTCGCGAGCCTGGGATACCGTGTCCGCACCGTCGGGGGTCTCTCGACGCGAATCCAAGGGGGAAGAGCATGCAAGGTGGATACGGATACGGGCCCGCGTCGGGGCAGGCGAGTGGCTATGGAGTCCCGATGTCAGGCGGTCCTGCGGGACCTGCGCGCCCGGGCGGTGGCTACGAGTTCACTCCGGATCAAGACACCAAGCTGGCTACAACGGGCACCAAGCTGACCTTCGCCGGCATCATGCAGATCGTCTGGGGCGTGGGACAGCTGTTGTTCTCTTGGTTCTGGGGACTGGGACAGTGGTTCTACAACCTGCCCATCTCGATCACGCTGATCGTGATCGGCATCCTGTTCATCGGTGTCGGCAACTCGTTCAAGAAGATCTCGAGTACCCAGGGCAATGACATCGAGCACCTGATGAGCGCCGTGAGCAAGCTCGGCGGCCTGGCGGTCGTGCAGATCGTCGGCTTCATCCTCGCGATGATCCTCGGGGCAGCGATCGTCGTGCTAGCGGTCTTCCTCGGTGTTGCGATGCTCGCCGCCGGTGGGTGAGCTCAAGCGTCGCTAATACGTCGTCGCTTGCTGCGCTTGAGTTCGCTGCTTGGCGGTCTTGGCGATCACGTAGAGGCGCACGGGAACGTCGTTCCCCAGGGCAACAGAATCAAAGCTCAGGGTGCGCCCGGATAGGCTAAACCCGCCTTGAGGGTCAGCAACGACGCCAGTCTGGGAAATTTCGAACACGTCGCGCACTTCGAAGTCATTGGGGATCTTGACTGTGACCTGAGTCGAGCGCGCGGTGAAGATCCAGTGTGGGACGGACGCCTCGTTGAGGAACGCAGCCGCGCAGCGGATGTCGTCCGGCTGCGAGTCCGCCTTAGTCGTGAGAACCGGCACGACGATCGCGTCCTCGCTTCGGATCGCTTCGACGATCGTGTCGGGATCCGACTGGGCCTGGCCGGTGATGTCACCGGTGCGCAGCCACGGGCGCACGCCGCGCAGGAGTCGGTTTGCGTCACTGATCGCCTGCCAGCGCGGTGGGGCATGCTCGGCCTCGGCGAGGTTGGTTTGAAACCACATGGTGCCTTTCGCTCCGGCAGCGATCACGCTCATTGCCTGGACGAGGATCTCCTGACGGTCCGGCTGAACGTGGATCTTCCCGCCACCGATCAGCGCGCTCTTGTTCCACGCTGGGCCAAGGCCCTGGGAATAGAGCCAGGTCGGTAGCGGCATATGGTTGTTTCGGGTATTCACCAGATAGTCGTACGCGCCACGCGCCGGCGGGTGATTCCCAAACTGGGTGATGTGCGGGGCGCAAGCAGCGATGTAAAGGTCCATTCCCTGAACATCGGTCATCCCCGCGAACGCGCCGACATACTTGTTGGTCTTCCCTCCGTTGTAGGTTGGTACCTCGGGGTAACGCTCCCAGGCCTCCAGCGCCTTCTTCGCTTTGAGCGCAGCCTTTGGCACGCCATCGTCTTCGTAGTAGCTACCATCGGTCTCATCGCCCGTGAGGAAGCCCGCGACCCCCGAGGTGTCCGCAATGCTGGTGTTGGCGAGTTCAGCGTTGAGCAACGCGTAGAACCCCGGAGTCTGCGCGACCTCGCCGATCACACTCTGGGTATCGCACCCGCACACGTTGCAGATCCCCGCGTGGAAATACATCGTGTCCAGGCCGCCGGCGCGGAACTTATCGTAGTTTTGAGGCTTGCCGGAAGGGAAAGGGCACTCGTCGGTGTTGTTCCAGGACTCGATGATGTAGCGGGGCGGCAAGATACGGCCGGCGCCAACCGCAGGGGCAACACCTTCGTACTCAACGACCACGGTCCACGCGCTGCCTAGCTCGGCCGGCGCGCAGAGCGGGACGCGCCACATATGAGAAGTCTGCGGCTCGAGGTCCAGCTCGGGAATGCAAGCAGTATCGTTCGCCAAGACGTCTCGCCCGCCGACGAGCACGCGCTTCACGCGATGTGTCGCATTGTCAGTATTCTTTACGTGGATGAGCAGCTCGGTCCGATCATCGCTGGTCGTGACGTAGGTCAACGGCACCGGGGTCTTGGCGACCGGAAAGCTGCCTTCCACGGCGACTCCAGAGTCTGTTTCCACTCGGATATCTGAGCTCGCGAGCGTGTCCCACTTCGCGTCGACGGAGTGAAAGTTGATCCAGATTGGCTGTCCAGCCTTCGGGCTCCTCGGCCACACGTGGTACCACTCGAAAGGTGGCTTGGAGCCAGGGGCGGGGGGGAGATAGATACTGTCGGCGTCAACGCCGCCGATGAACACCTTCGTAACTCGCCCACTGACCTTCGACGTCGTCGTGATGTTGACGCGTCCCCCGTCCACGGGCTCGTCGGTGTACTCGTTGTACTTTGAGTTCGGGAAGTAGTAGTCCTTGCGGTAGCTCGCGTAGATGCCAGGGTCTGTAGTGAAAGTGTCGCACGAGTTACCCTGCGGATCACAGCTTGCCGTCGCCGGCAGTACACCGTCGAAGCCGCTCCCCGCTTGCCCCCCGGCGCCTTGCCCCCCGGCGCCCTGTCCAGCCTCGCCCCCCATCGCGCTGCCACCTGTCGCCGCGGCGCCTGTGCCACCCTGCGCCGAGCCAGCAGCCCCAGCTCCCCCGCTGCCTCCGAACATGGAGCCAGCGTTGCCAGCCGTCGAGTTTGTCCCTGAGGAGCCACCGGATGCAGCACCGCCGCCTGCCGCCCCGCCGGCGCCCGTTCCCCCATTATTGCCACGCGGAATCGATGAGTCCGTACAGGAGCATGCGAGGGAGACGCTGCAGCAAACCAGCACACCGAAAGACCGCACGCGGATGGATGTCATCACCGGTTCCTGGTTTCGACCGCGAGCGGCGTCAAAACAAAAACAAACACTCGTTTGCCTTGCTGAGATAACCTAAGTATTCCAATAGATTACAGGTCGCGCCGCCTTTCGCCATGCGATAAGTTCGAGGTTCAACTTCCAGGTCCGCGCGACTCAAAGAAAGTGCGAGGCGGCTTCGAAGTGTACGACGTCGAACCGCAAGTGACGCCGCCCCCAAAGGTGAACGCCGTGCCGGGACAGCACCTCGGAGCCGGTGGTGGCCATTCTGAAGGACCTCGCTCGCGCGTCGAACCGCGCCCAGAGGCGGCCAAGTAGCGGGCCCGCGCCCCAGCGGAGCAACGCGAGCGCTCGTGCAGCACTCGCGATGAGTACGTGATAGCCATTCGCGTCTTCCGAATTCTATTTCTACGCGGTTACGTACTCCGTACCGTGCGGAGATGCACGAGTTGGGCCGATGGGCTTGCAGGCTTGCGCTGAGCGGCACCCTATTGCTGTGCTCGACGCCCGCCTTCTCACAGTCTTTCCACGCGGAACAATGGCCTGGAACGAAGACCTTCAAAACGACGTGGGATACCGAGGAATACTTGCCACAGGAGGCCGTACGGGCCCTCGATCGCCTCGGAAATAGTCGGAACTTCTATTCCGGCAACTTGGACATGCGGCGAAAGTTGATCGGGAATGCTTTCATCAACTCGGCGCAGCTCCAGTTCGACGTAGGCGTGGGGGTCAGGCTGATCACCGACCCGACGGGGAGCGATCTGGTTTCGCTCGGCTGGAACCCCGGAAGGTTTGGCGGTACCGCAACCGCGACTCGCACCGGGTTCAGCCCGGCACCGCTCCAGCTTCCCGGGTTCTCAGGCAGCTCCCTGGAGTTCCCAGGCATGCTGATGAGGTTCACCACCACGCCTCCGCTGCTAGATTCGTTCTCAGGTGTCCCTAGCTCCGGCACGAACTCCGGGTTCAGGATGATCGCCATCGGAGCCACGACGGGTACCACGGCCACCACCGCAACCCAGGTGCTCGAGCCGTACGACCGCGTCACCGGGTTGCTCGCCGAGGGGGACGACGCAGTGACCGTACGCCTTGCCCCTGCTCCAGGAAACGAGACGTTGGCGTTCTGGCTCGATCCCCCCGCGGATCCCGCCGATCGGTCCATCATCTTCGCCTATGCACGCTGCGGAACCGCACCAACTCCGGCTTCCTTCGACAAGATCTACTCGTTGTTCGACGAACCGGTGGGTGCCACCCGCAAGTCCGCCAAGCAGCTGATCCAGCTCCCACCCTGCAGGAGCAGTTGGTTCTTCACTGTCAGAAACAACTCGAGCACGGCCGGAGACCGCGTGTTTCATTTGCACTACAGCACCCACCGCACGCTGTACGGCGGGATCAACGTAGGTGTCGCGTTCAACGCGAACCCGGACGAACTCGCGGCGATTCGCAAAACGCTCACTCAGTCTGCGTGGCTGTTCTACGCCCGCACCGGCGGCGCCTACCTGATCCACTCTTACCGACTCTTCAACAACGCCACCTACTGCGACGACCATCTATCGAGCAACGACATCGCTTGCGATGGTCAGAACTGCGATGTGTGCTTTGACGACGAGGCGGGTGGCCGAAGCACGTACACCACCCTCTCGCGCATCGTGAACATTCGACGCGATCATTGGTCCCCTGAACTCGTGTCGCACGAGTTCGGTCATTGGCTGCTGAACTTCCGCGATGAATATCACAGCACAGATGCCTGCGGCACCGGCTCAGTAAGCGTCTGCACCCATGGTGCCATGCGGAACCGAAGCGGTCAGAAACACCGCTTCTGCACCGACTTTGACCATATGCTCGAGCCCGAGGATCAACGCCGCCTCCCTGGACGCTCTCGAACCGTCTCGCTGATCCCAGGTTGCGGGTTCAGCTGCGACGGCGCTCGTCACTGCTGCGACACCTCCAACGTGTGCAACTCAAAGTCGTCGCTACATCACGCCTTTGATGACCACCTGGTTCCCGTGCTGCACCCCCAGGATCGCAGCGTCGAGGGTACCGACTATCTGAACATCTTCGCTTCCTCATCGATCGCCGCGTCAGATCCAAGCGCGGACTGGAACAAGCTCAATCGTGGTTACCTCGGGCGCTTCGAACGCCTGTTCTGACGGAGACAACAGCATGACCCTGCGCCCAATCACTCTGCTTTCGATCGCTTGCTTGCTCTGCGCTGCGTGCAGTACGACGCCGAGTGAGCAGAAGACTGTCCAGCGAAACGCGCAGTCGAGCGCGCCTTCAAATACGGACGACCAGTCCGACGACGACTTCGACTTCCTGGTCGAGCCTGGCGATATGTCCACCGACGTGTCAGCGACGTCCGTACCGGCTGTCACGCTAACGGCAGCTCTGACTCCAGCAGACGTCAGCCAAGTCGAAGATGCAGCTCAGCTGCTCCGAGTCGACGCGGACGGACTGGGACACTTGATAGCGACCAGCGTGACCTACGTTCCCCCGGGGACGGTGCTCGGCCAGACGGGACACCGGTTCGAACTCGAACCTTCTGTCGCGCTGACCACGGGCTGGTACGTTGCGCGACTCGACGTGGACAGCCTACCCGCAGAGCTGCGTGACCGACTCCAAGCGAGCCGAAGCATCGGCAGCCGTTTCCGTGTGGGTTCGCAGATCATGCTGAGTTTTGGCAGCGTCGCCAGCGACGCCAACTCGAGCTTCATCAACGTGATCTTTTCGAGCCGGGTGAAAGCCAACGCGAAGGTGTCTGAGCTGGTCTCCGTCAAAGCGAATGGCAAGCTTGTCACTTGTGAGTCCATCGACGAGGACGTCTCGGGCGAGTACGGCGTGGTTGGCATCGGCCTGAAGTGCCCTGCCATCGATTCGAAGGCCTCATTGAGCGTGGAATTTTCCGACGGGTTGGTCGGCCTCGAAGGCGGAAAGTGCAGAGGTTTTGACGGTGTGTCTCCGTGCAGCGCCGACTTTGAGCTCGTCGATGGCTTCGGCGACGCGCGCCCCGCCGAAGACGCAGCCGATGCGTCGGGCTTCAAGGTAGGCCTTCCGCTTCAACAGAAGTGATGCACCCGGGACGCCTGTGCGGCAATGCAGACCGCGCGGTAGTGCCCCGACACGGCTCATGGAGTGCAAAAGCCGCCAACGTTGTTGGCCCAGATGTCGGATGGGACGCAAGTCTCACCCGTCAGGCAGTCGGGTGAGTTGACCTCGCAGACAACCGCGCACTTCCCCAGGCTCTCGCCGGGATCCTTGCGGCAAGCAGCGCCCTTGGTGCATGACGCATCGAACTCACATTCGGCTCCTATCCCAAGCATCCCGATCTGACCGCCAAACTGGCAAGCCCCGAGGCCAGTCGTCGTGGGGATACAGGTTTGACCGTTCGAGCAGAGCGGGCTCGCCGAATCATCGCAGATCGCGAAACAGCGGGGGACGTCCAACGGGATGGCCTGAATGCACTGCGTACCCTCGACGCAACTGCTCGCGCTGTGGGCGCACGACTCTCCCAGGGGGGTTTTGGTCTCCGTCAGCTCCGAGTACATGCAGATCGCTTGCGCTGCTGGCTCGAGCTGGACGCACGTCATCCCACTGGGACACGCGTCGCTCGGCTCCCTCGGATCTTCTGGTCCCGGGCAGGGGATCCCACAGTGAGTGGGCTGCTCAGGGTCGTCGATGGGGACCACACAGTCAGTAGGTGCAGCGCTCGTCATGGGGCACGACCCCGTCGTTCCGTCACATCCGGGCGCACAGACGCAATACTCCGCTTCCGGGGTGCCCACCTGATAGGGCTGTTCGCCCGCCGGGCAGTCTGCAACCAGGCAATTGCCGTATTGCGCGCTCGCGCCCACGCAAACACCCTCCATGCACTCCTGGCCCTGAGTGCAGGCGGGGTTGCACGAGGTCGTAGCGCTATCTCCGTTCGTGGCCGAATCGCCGCTGGCATCTGACCCAGCGTCGTTTCCGCCGCCGCTGCCGTTGTTGGAGTTGCCCCCGTCGGTGGCGTCATCGCCGCACGCGCCGCCAAAGGTCAGCGAAAAGCACGCCAGTCCAATGATTGGCGTCATCCAAATACGTGTTTTCATGAGAATACCCCTCCTCGACCGGCGCTCATCCGAAATCCCCACCGCGTCGGCATGGAGCGCAAGGGAGGCGGGAAGCGCAGATACTCGTGGAAAGAGTATCGCACCTGCCCCACCAGGGATACCCACGAGGCGTCCTGAAAGCGCATTTGCTCAGGGGAAGTAGCAAGAGCCTACAGTCTGCGCAGTGGCGGAAGGCATTCGGTGCAGCGGCTCGTTGAGGCGTGCCCGTGGAAGCTTGGCCACGCATCTCCAGTCTGGTGCCCTAGGGCAACGCTGGACCGCTCAAGAGGCCGCAAGGCAGCTCGGGCACAAGTCAGTCCAGACGACGCTCAAGCACTACACGGAGCACGAGTACGTCTACCCGGTCTAGCACATGGCAGAGAAAGCATCCGGGGTTTCGGCCCCTGCCCTTCGAGTCATCCAAGGCGGCCGGATAGACGATCAGACTCGTTCAACGGCCCCCGTCGAAAAGGGATCAAAAGGGATCGGGGGGCGTCGGTAGGGGCCCTCAGCTCA
>JBFXBK010000025.1:0-43836 GCA_050183255.1 Polyangiaceae bacterium
CCTCTGAAATCGGGCTTGGTGCGCGGCTACGAGATCAACGAGCCGGAGAACCAAGACGACATCGCCTTCCTCAACGCGCTCACGGACGAGTCCCTACTCACGAACCCGAAGCTCTCGGATCCTTTCCTTGAGGAATCGCCTTAGCGTCGAAGCCCATCTCTGCCAGAGGGCCACGTAGGTCGCGGGGCAGTTCCGCCGAGAAGTGCGTCGCCTCTCGAGTTCGGGGGTGAGGGAGCCACAGGTCGGCTGCGTGCAACGCGAGGCGGTGCAGCCCGAAAACCTCGCGGCACAGTCGATTGTGGTCGCCCTTGCCGTAGCGCACGTCCCCCAAGATGGGGTGCCCAGCGTGCTTCAGGTGCCTGCGGATTTGGTGCAACCTGCCCGTCTCGGGCAGCGCCTCCACCAGCGAGTAGCGCACTGGATGGCCTCTCAGGACGACAGTCAGCGTGACGCTGTCGAGGCGGCGTATGTAGGTGCGCGCCGCGACGCGGGGGCCCGCTTTGTCTTCGCCTCGCGGAAGCGGATGGTCGATCAGTTGGTCGTCGGGTTCCCCACGGACCAGCGCGAGGTAGCGCTTCCTGACGTGGCCTTCAGCAAACGCCTTTCCCAACGTCGACGCGCTCTCGGGTGACTTGGCGAAGACCAGCACTCCGCTCGTAGCCCGGTCCAAGCGATGCGCCGGATACACGTGGCAGCCGACGCGATCACGCACCAGGTGGAGCGCAGTTGGCTTCTCCTTGGCCCAGCCGGGGTGCACCAAGAGTCCAGAAGGCTTGTCGATGACAACCAACTGGTCATCCTCGGCGAGCACCTTCAGCGACTGGGGTGTCCAGGTGCTCGCCTCTGCCATTGCCTCAGAATGCGCCGAGGTAGCGCGGCGGCAAGCCGATCTGGCTGTCGGGCTTCGTGGAGGCTTGGAGCGTCAGCGGGCCCTGGCGCACCAAGCGTTGCTGCCCCGGGGCGCTCTCCACCTCGAAGCCGAAGTGGTGCACCACACCGCCGCGCCCAGCATCCGCGAGGAAACAACTGCCGCACGCGGCGTTACAGCGCACATCTCCGAGGGTGAACGGGTCAGACGCAGACGTGATCAGCTCCTGCGTGCTGAGGTCATTCAAGTCGAGCTGGATCAGCCGATCGGGTCGCGCTGTGCCGCCGGGGTCGAAGCGCCCGAACGTGGTGAAGAGCAATGTGTCGTCGGACACATAGTCGAGGGAGTAGGCCAGCGGGTCCGTCGCGAGTTCTGCCGCGGGGATGCTGCGCTCGAGGCTCAGCTCGCCCTCGATGTTCACGAGCGCCAGGCCGCTGCCCTCAGGGATGACGGCGTCGCCGCCGAATGGCCCCGAGCAGCTGACCGCGAGCTGGTGGTGACTCGGAGACAGCGCGAGTCCAGCGCAGCCGTGCAGTCCATCGAGCGTCAATACCTCGACGACGCTTCGGGTCTGCAAGTCGACGCGTACGATGCGTGACTCGAGGCTGTCGCTGAAGTCCGCGGAGTAGGCGCTCGCGAGCACGTACAGTTGGTCGCCGACGACCCGTAGCTTGTCGGGGCGTGGGAAGTAGCCTGCGCTGCTGTCTCCGAGCGCGTTCGTCAGATCGATGCGTCCGACGATTGCGGGCTTGGACGGATCGATCAGCAGCAGATCGTTGCCTTCATCGAAGGCTTGCTTGCCTGCGTTGGGGTTCGGTTCGAAGCGCGTCACGACCGCGAGCTCGGAGCTCAGCTCCACGTAGTCGTGGGGGTTTGCGCTGAAGCCAGTGCCGATACCGAGCTGTGCCGTGACCTTGGCGGTCTGTAGATCGATCCAGGTGATGACGGCGGCGGGGTAGCGATCGAGCAACACAGCACGGTCGCCTACTAAGCGGGTGCTGGGTGCCACTACGTCGCCGCTCAGTGGAGCGTTGAGCCTCACCCCCGAACTAGCCGACGAGATGAACGAGCTGCTGAGCACGTTGCCTTGGGGATCTAGCAGCGAGACGTTCGTCGACTGGTAGTCGGAACCAATCACCACCAGGCCGCGACCGCACTCGGTCTCCTGGGTGTCTACGCCACCCGTGGAACCGGGAGGCTCAGGAACACCGCAGGCGGTGAGCGTGAACAGGAGGGGGAGGAGAATTTGCGAAAGCTGCTTCGACACGGAACCTCCAAAAGCGAGCGCGCGCTTCGATGGGGCTACACCTCGCGTTTCGCGAGGTGCTCCGAGCAGGTCTTCCGGCTTCTCCTCTCACTCCGACTCGCCTTCCCGGTGCTCGCATGGGGCGAGCTGGCCAGTGGCTCGATGAGTCTTCGTACTTGGAGTTACGGCGGCGGCTCCGCGCTGGACTCCTCGGTTCGTTGCCGAGTCACCAGCTTCCCTTGAGCGCCCAGCGAACTGGGCACTCCCCCGGCTGCCGAATTGCAGCGATGGGGCGCTTCAGAGGCGCCAACAGAACCACGAAACGCAACTCCGCGCCAGCTGTCTCGCGGGCGCAGTGGACTCGAGGCTAGAAAGCCGCGTCGAGCTCAATCTCCCCGCTGACCCCGACCTGATAGGCGGAGACACGGCGCTCGAAGAAGTTCGTCACCTCCTGAACGTCTTGCAGGTCCATGAAGGGAAACGGGTTCCTGCTTAAGAAGCGCTTCGCGAGACCGAGTCGTGCGAGGCGCTGATCGGCGCAGTACTCCAGGTACGCGCGCATGTCCGCGCTGGTCATCCCAGCGACCCCCGAGTGGTTGCTCCCCGTCAGTAAGTCGTCTGCGAACTGCAGCTCGCAAGCGATGGCCTCTTCGAGCATTTGCCCGACATCTTGCTCCAGCTCTTCATCGAAGAGCTCCGGTTCCTCACGACGCACCTGGGCGACGACCTCGAACGCGAACGCCATGTGGGCGCTCTCGTCGCGGAACACCCAGTTGGTTCCGCCTGCGAGCCCATGCAGCAAGCCCTTCGAGCGCAAGAAGTACACGTAGGCGAACGCCGCGAAGAAGAACAATCCCTCTACGCAAGCCGCGAAGCAAATCAAGTTGAGGAGGAACTTCCGTCGCTCGCTGCGGGTGCTCAGGCGCGGGAGGTCGCTCGTCGTCTCGAGCCACTTCAGACAGAACTCCGCCTTGGCGCGGATGGATGGGATATTTTCCACAGCGGAAAATGCCTGGGCCCGAGCTTCTGGCGTGGGGACATACGTGTCGAGCAGCGTCAGGTAGAACTGCACGTGCAGCGCCTCTTCGTAGAGCTGCCGCGAGAGGTACATACGCGCCTCAGGTGCGTTGATGTGACGATACAGATTCAGCACCAGGTTGTTCGCGACGATGGCATCTCCTGTCGCGAAGAAGGCCACCAAGCGCTCGATCAAGTGTCGCTCCGCCGCGCTCAGCTTGCCGCTCAAGTCAGCGAGGTCCGTCGAGAAGTCGACCTCCTCCACGGTCCAAGTGTTCTTGATGGCGTCGCGGTACATCTCGAAGAACTGGGGATACGCCATTGGGCGCAGCGTGAGGCACAAGCCGGGATCCAAGAGCCGCGCAGGGCGCCGCACGGAGTCTCGGGCGCTCGCGTTTTCGCGGCTCATTGGCAAGCCTCGCAGGTCTCCGGGTTCTCCAGGGAGCACGCGACTGCGCGCGCTTCAGGGTCCTTCGCTTCAACGGCTGGCGGCGCCGGGGTCCAGCCGCGTTCTCCGCGAGGATCCGCGGTGCCTTCGTCCACCGTGGCTTTGGCGATGCGCGTCGCCGGGCGCGAGCGCAAGTAGTAGGTCGTCTTGATACCCCGCTTCCACGCATAGAAGTACATGGACGAAAGCCGACCGATGTTCGGGCTCTCAACGAACAAGTTCAGCGACTGACTCTGGTCGATGAATGCGCCGCGCTCGGCGGCCATGTCGATGAGAGCGCGCATCGGTAGCTCCCATGCCGTGCGGTAACGGAGCTTGAGGTGACTCGGGAGGTCCAAAGACTGCACGGACCCTTCCGCTAGCTTGAGCTGTGCGCGCGTCGCTTCGGTCCACGATCCGAGGCGCTTCAGGTCCTCCACCAGGTAGCGGTTGACCTGCAAGAAGTCGCCGCTCAGGGTTTCGCGTTTGAACAGGTTCGAGACTTGAGGCTCGATGCACTCATAGCAGCCAGCGATGGACGCGATGGTCGCTGTGGGGGCGATCGCCACGAGCAATGAGTTTCTGAGGCCGTGGGCCTGGATGCTCTTTCGCAGCTGACGCCATGCGCGTGGAGAGCTGAGCTGCTCTTCACTCAAGCTCCAAGCGTCGAACTGGAGCTCTCCGTTCGCCGCGCGCGTCTCGCGAAAGCTCGGGTGAGCGCCGCGCTCCCGCGCCAGCGCGTTCGACGTGCTCAAGGCGTGGAAGTAGATCGTCTCAGAGATGCGTCGAGATAGCGCGCGCGCGTCAGCGCTGTCGAAATCCAGGCCCAGGGCGAAGAACACGTCTTGGAGGCCCATCAGTCCCAGACCCACCGGGCGCCAGCGCAGGTTGGAGGTCCGCGCCTTGGGGATTGGGTAATAGTTGAGGTCGATCACGCGATCGAGTTGCCGCACGGCAAGCCGGGTGCTGCGCTCGAGCTTCTCGAAGTCGAAGCTGAGCTTCCCGTCGTCGGCCTGCTTCAAGTGCCGCGCGAGGTTGAGGGAGCCGAGGTTGCAAACTGCGGTCTCCTGATCACTCGTAACCTCGACGATTTCGGTGCACAGGTTCGACAGGTGAACTACTCGGCCCGGCAGCGCCGTCTGGTTGCAGGCGCGGTTGCACTTGTCCTTGAAGGTCATCCAGCCATTGCCGGTCTGAGCCAGGGTGCGCAGCATCCGGGTGTAGAGTTCCCTCGCCGGGAGCTGCTTGCTGGCGAGGCCCGCTTGCTCTGCGGCGACGTACGCTCGCTCAAAGTCTTCGCCGTACAGGTCGGGCAAGTGGGGCACCGTCTTGGGGTCGAAGAGACTCCAGCGCGCGTCTTGTTCGACCCGCTGCATGAACAGATCGCTCACCCAGTTCGCGAGGTTCAAGTTGTGGGTGCGGCGCGCGTCGTCACCAGTGTTGTCCCGCAGCTCGAGGAACTCCTCGATGTCGGCGTGCCAGGTTTCGAGATAGACACAGCAGGCACCTTTGCGCTTGCCGCCTTGATTCACTGCGGAAACAGATGCGTCGAGCGTCTTGAGCCACGGCACGATGCCATTCGAGTGACCGTTAGTGCTCTCAATCAGGGAGCCGCGCGAGCGCACGCGGTGGTAGGCTAACCCAATGCCCCCAGAGAACTTCGACAGCTGCGCGACATCGGCGTAGCGCTGGTAGATATCCGTCAGGTGATCTTGAGGTGAATCCAAGAGAAAACAGCTCGACAGTTGTTCGTGGCGGGTGCCCGCGTTGAACAGCGTCGGGGAGCTCGGCAGGTACTCGAGGCTCGAGAAGAGCGCGTAGAGTTCAATCGCCTCAGCGACGCTCGTGCTCAGCGCACACGCGATGCGCATGAAGAAGCACTGGGCGCTCTCGAGCACGTCGCGTTCGGTGGGGTGCCGCAAGAGGTAACGATCGTACAACGTCCGCATGCCGAAGAACTCGAACAGCTGATCGCGCTCCGCTGCGACTGCGTCGTCTAGCTTGCGGGCGTTCTGAGTGACGAACGTCGCGACCCGGTCGCCGATGAGTCCTAGCTCGACTCCAACTGCGATCGACTGCGAGAAGGACTGCACGCCGAGGGCGCGCACCTCCTTGTCGACCAAGGCGGCCAGGAGACGCGCGGCGAGCTTGGAGTACTGCGGCTCCTCCAGCATCAAGGATGCTGCCGTGCGGATAGACAGCTGATCCAACTCTTCGGTCGTCGCGCCGTCGTACAACCCGCTGATCGTCTTGGTGGCCACGCGCATGGGATCCACGGCGGGCAGTCCGCTTGCGCAGCGACTCACGGCACGCACGATCTTGTCGAGGTCTACGGGCTCGGAGGTGCCGTTCCGCTTCGTGACGCGCATGGGCGTCGTGTTCTCGCTGTAGGCTGCGTTACCTGACATGCTCTCTCCTTCGAGCAGCGGGTCCTGCCCGCTGCTCCGTTCGCTGAGCACCGTCGAGAAAATCGCGAGTGGTTCTTCATCGGGTCGACGAAGCGCCGCGTACGCTGCGCGCAACGCAGCGACCGGACCTCACCCGCGTGTGCGCGAGCGACCCTTGAGTCTCCGACTCGCCCTCCCTCGGGGCGCCGGGAACCGACACGCTGTTGCGTTGTGCCGGATGCTGGCAGGTCTTCGGGCTTGCGAGCTTCGGTGGAACCGATGAGAGCCTGTGGCTCTGACCTACTATCGACCGCTTCCCAATCGTTTGGCTCGCCAGGGCGCGCCGGCTCTCTTCAGAGTGGCGCCTGGTTCACCCGGTGATCAGTGCTGTGGTCGAGTTCGTTCTCGCTTACCGCTGCGGGGCAGCTCCGGCTTGCCGCCGTGAGGACACGACGCCGGATTCCCTCTTAGCCTGAGCAAATGCCCAGGACCAACATGAGCGCAACATATTGGGGAATGCCCAACGTTGTCAACGAGATGTTGGGGTGCGCTGGTTCGAAAGCCTGAACGGATAGGGAGCGAAGGGCTGGCTGTCCGCGTCGATTGCCAGGGGACGTCCGAGCAGTGGAAAGGCCCGCTGGGCGCACTCGGTTCGCTCACACACTTTGCACCCCACGCCGATGGGCGTGGCCGTTCCGAGGTCCGTCAGATCGAGCCCGCGCGAGTACACCAGGCGGTGTGCGTGTTGCACGTCACACCCCACGGCAACGGCAAACTCCTTCGTCGGAGCACCGAAACCGACCTGCGCGTGACCCACCCGGCGCGCGATCCAGAGATACACGCGTCCGTCGGGCATCTGCGCGAGCTGCGTCAGCGTCCGCGTCGGCTGGGCGAAGGCTTCGTACACCGCCCACAGCGGACATGTGCCACCGCTGCGTGAGAAGTGGAAGTCCGTAGCAGATTGCCGCTTGGAAATATTGCCGGCGCGGTCCACGCGCACGAAGAAGAACGGCACCCCGCGCTGGTCTCTTCGCTGCAGCGTGCTCAGGCGATGGCATGTCGTCTCGAAGCTCACATCATAGGCCTCACCGAGGCGCTCGATGTCGTATGCCAATGCCTCCGCGGACTCCAGGAAGCGGTCATACGGGCAGAGCAACGCGCCAGCGAAGTAGTGCGCCAGGCCGATGCGCGCGAGCCCCTGGGTGCCCGGATCTTCGAGGCCAGGCGACGCCGCCAGGCTGTCGAGCAGCGGGCTGAGCTCGAGGAACGCCAGCTGAGTCGCCACCTGAAACGCTTGCTGACCGGTGGTGAGGTGCGCCGGTAGAGCCAGCGTGCCCGTGCTGCGATCGAAGTGCCGGATGCGCGCGGCTCTCGCGCCGTGTTCGCGCTGGATCACGACCTGCGCGCCGTGGCGCTTGCGCAGCCTCTCGACCAACGCCTCCAGCACGTCTCCCGGTACTAGGCTCTCTTCGCCCGCAAGCTCTTCGGCGGCGGCCTCGAGTTCGGAGATGTAGTTCTGCTTCGCGTAGAAGAAGTCGCGCACCGCCTCGTAAGGCGTCGTGAGCTCAGGTGGCGGGACCTGGTCGCGGTTTTGCACGCGGCTGATCAAGATGTCCGCGCGCTGTATTGCCTCACGGTAACGTGAGGCGAGCGCGACGAAGGCGCGCGCGATGCCTGGGTGATCACCCGCCAGAGCCCTGAGCTCCGCGTCGCTGGGCTGGGTGCTGGGGGGGAGGTTCGCTAGCGCGTCGCGCAGCTCCGCGACCATGCGCGCCTCTTCCTCCCCCGAAAAATCCTGAGGATCGATACCGAAGGATCCGCTGAGGGAGAGCAGCACACTGACGCTCAGCGGGCGCTGGTTGTGTTCGAGCTGGTTCAAGTAGCTCGCGCTGATGCCGAGCTTCGCGGCCATCGCGGCTTGGGTCAGACCGCGCTCTTCTCGAAGCCGGCGGAGCCGCGGGCCGACGAACAGCTTCGACATCATTGAAGATTAGCAAGCTTCGCAAGTTTGCAAACTATGCATGGCAAAGTTTCGCGCTTTTAGCGCTTTCCTGGAACATCACTCGATGCGAATTCTTTACAGTGCCCGTCATCGAAGGCGCCAGCGTGACCCTGGCAAACATCGTGTTCCCGGAGCAAGCCAACCATGAGGGCTGCCTGTTCGGTGGCGAGGCGTTGGCGTTGATGGACAAGGCGGCTTTCGTGGCCGCTTCACGCTACTCGCGGCGGCGGGTGGTCACCGCTCGCAGTGATGGCTGCGACTTTCGCGCCCCGGTGAGGGTTGGTCACTTGGTCGAAGCGACGGCTGAGGTGATCGCTACCGGACGTACCTCGGTGTCTGTGGAGGTGCAGCTGATCGCTGAGAATTTGCTGTCTGCGCAGCGCTGGCTCGCCACTCGGGGGCGCTTCGTGCTGGTGGCCCTCGATGAGGCGGGCAGGCCCACGCCATTAATACCGCGAGGAAACGATGAAGGCGCCGGTCCAGGCCGCACGCAGCGTGGCGGCCCAGCGCGGGAGATGGTATGCAGCGCCCCGCACGCGGCGCCTGGAACCCACGCCGAGAATCGAGTGAGAGACGACCATGAGTGACACGGAGTTATCGTTGGCCAGCGAGTTCCCCGCACTGACCGAGAGTGAGTGGCGGGCGCTGGCTGAAGCGAGCCTCAAAGGGCCGTCGCTGGATCGACTTCAGAGTCGCACCTACGATGGAATCACCCTGGCTCCGATATACGCCCGCGCGAACGCGCCGGTGGACGAAGCGACTCGCGGTCTACCAGGCGCGCCACCGTTCGTGCGCGGCGCGACGGTTCTGGGCAACGCCGCCAGCGGCTGGGACATCCGCCAGTGCCTGGTGGAGGGTGACCTGGCGGAGCTGAATCGTGTGGCGCTCGATGAGCTCGAGCGCGGGGCGACTTCCCTCGAACTAGCCTGGGATCGGGCGGGACGCGCTGGCTTGGACCCTGACGTTCATGGCGCGGACGTCGGCATCGATGGGGTCAGCATCTCTTGCCTCGCGGATCTGGACCGCGCACTGGATGGCGTGCAGCTGGAGCTGTGCACGGTTTGCTTGGAGGCTGGGCCGAGCTTCGCTAGCGCAGCCAGCCTGTTCCTGGCGCTCATCGAACAGCGCAAGTGTAACCTCGCGGAAGTACGCGGTGAACTCGGCGCCGACCCGCTCGCGGCGCTCTTCAGCGAAGGCTGGCTATCCACGTCACCTGAAGAGGGGCTGGAGCAAGCCGTCGCGCTGGCGAAGCACTGCGTCGAACACTACCCGAAGGTCACGGCGCTGGCCGTTTCCACGCGACCCTACGTGGACGCGGGTGCGAGCGAGGCCCAAGAGCTGGCTTGTGCGCTTGCCGGGGGAGTGACCTACGTCAAGGCGCTGCTCGAGGCTGGTGTAGACGTCGGCGACGCCTTGAAGCAGCTGCGGTTCGAGCTCTCGGTGGGACCTCGTCAGCTCGAAGACATCGCCAAGCTGCGGGCCATGCGCTGCCTGTGGGCGCGAGTGAGCGAGGCGTTCGGCGAGGCGGCTGGCAGCAAAGGTGCTACCCCGGGGATTCAACTCGGCGCGCGCATGGCCTACACTTGCATTACCCAGCGGGATCCCTGGGTGAACCTGCTACGAGCGACGATGGCTGGTTTCAGCGCTGCGGTAGGCGGCGCTGCCAGCATCACGCTGTTGCCTTACACCGCGGCGCTGGGCCTGCCTGACGAGTTCGCGCGGCGTGTTGCTCGCAACACTCAGCTTGTGCTGCTCGAGGAGGCACACCTCGGGCAGGTACTCGACCCGGCGGGTGGCTCCTTCGCCATCGAGCACCTCACGGACGAGCTGGCTAATGCTGCGTGGAAATTGTTCCAGAAGATAGAGGCCGCGGGTGGCTTGCTCGCATTCGCCCAGAGCGGCAGCTTGGCGGAGCAGCTCGCCGCGACCCAAGCGGCCCGCGAAGCCAACATCAACAAGCGCAAGGACGCCATCACCGGCGTGAGCGAGTTCCCGAATCTTCCGGAGAAACCGGTCAAGGTGCGGGAGCTCGACTGGGCAGCGCTCAATCAAGCCGCCATCGCACGCCTCGAGCGCAAGGATCTCCAAGTCCCCACGAATTTGGGGGTGAGGGGATGGCTCGATGCAGCGACGCAAGGCGCGACTCTGGGGCAACTCGCGAGCGCGCTGAGCACTCAGCTCACGAGGCTCCCTCAGCTGCCGCGGCGTCGGTTTGCGCAGGCGTTCGAGGACCTGCGCGACAAGAGCGATGCTGCGTTGAAGGCTAGTGGCGCGAGGCCGCGTGTGTTTCTTGCGTGCATCGGCCCGATCGCGGAGCACACCGCGCGCGCCAGCTTCAGCAAGAACTTCTTCGAGGTCGGCGGCATCGAGGCCATGCTGAGCGCGGACAAGCAAACCGACGGGCAGTTGCTCGACGCTGACGCCTGCGCCAGCGCTTTCAAGGAGAGCCAAGCGAGCATCGCGGTGCTGTGCTCGAGTGACGCGCTGTACGAGCAGCACGCGGAGGCCTTCGCCAAGGCGCTACACGATGCTGGTTGCAAGTGGGTGTACCTAGCGGGGCACCCCAAGGCGCAGAAGCGCGATTACACCCAGGGCACGGACGGCGCTCAAGTCGACGACTTCATCTTCGTCGGCGCAGACGTTCTGGAAAAACTCAACGCGGCGTACGCGCTGATCGGAGGCAAGTCGTGAAGCTCCCTGATTTCTCTCAGCTGCCGCTCAACCCCGGACGCTCTGCCGCAGGGAATCAAACCTCTACGTTTGCGACCTGGGCCGCAGCGGCCAAGCGGGAGCTTGGCGGCGCGGAGCCTGCGAGCCTCGACTGGCTCACGCCCGAGGGGATCGACGTCAAGCCGCTGTACACCGCGGCGGACTTGCAGGGCCTCGACTTCCTCGACACCTGGCCCGGCGCGCCGCCGTTCTTACGAGGTCCGTACCCGACCATGTACGTCAACCGGCCGTGGACGGTGCGCCAGTACGCGGGGTTCTCCACGGCGGAAGACTCGAATGCGTTCTACCGTCGCAATCTCGCGGCGGGGCAGAAAGGCCTTAGCGTTGCCTTCGATCTAGCGACCCATCGCGGCTACGACTCGGACCATCCTCGCGTTGCAGGCGACGTGGGCATGGCCGGTGTGGCGATCGATTCCATCCTCGACATGGAGGTGCTGTTCGCCGGGATCCCTCTCGATCAGATGAGCGTGTCGATGACGATGAACGGCGCGGTGCTGCCGATCATGGCCCTCTACATCTTGGCTGCCGAAGAGCAGGGGGTGAGCCCGGAGAAGCTCAGCGGAACCATTCAGAATGACATCCTGAAGGAGTTCATGGTCCGCAACACCTACATCTATCCGCCGAAGCCATCGATGCGCATCATCAGCGACATCTTTGCTTTTACTTCCTCGCGGATGCCGAAGTTCAACAGCATCAGCATCTCCGGCTATCACATGCAGGAGGCGGGCGCGACGGCAGACCTGGAGCTCGCGTATACGCTCGCTGACGGCGTGGAGTACATCCGAGCGGGCATCGAGGCCGGGCTGAAGGTGGATGCGTTCGCGCCACGGCTGTCGTTCTTCTGGGCCATCGGCATGAACTTCTTCATGGAGGTCGCCAAGCTGCGCGCGGCGCGCCTCTTGTGGGCGAAGCTGGTCAAGCAGTTCGAGCCGAAGAGCGACAAGAGTTTGAGCTTGCGCACCCACAGCCAAACCTCCGGCTGGAGCCTGTCAGCCCAGGACGTGTTCAACAACGTCACCCGCACGTGTCTGGAAGCGATGGCTGCAACTCAGGGACACACCCAGAGCTTGCACACCAACGCCCTTGATGAAGCGCTGGCGCTCCCGACCGACTTCAGCGCGCGCATCGCACGCAACACGCAGCTCTTCCTGCAACAAGAGTCTGGCACCACGAAGGTGATCGACCCCTGGGGGGGCAGCTACTACGTCGAGCGGCTTACCTACGACTTGGCCCAACGCGCCTGGCAACACATCCAAGAAGTGGAGGAGAGCGGTGGCATGGCCAAGGCGATCGAGGCGGGCATCCCCAAGATGCGTATCGAGGAAGCCGCCGCGCGCACTCAAGCTCGGCTCGACGCAGGCACGCAAACCCTGGTCGGCGTAAACAAGTACCGCCCGGAAACGCAAGACCAAGTCGAGGTGCTCAAAGTCGACAACAGCGCCGTTCGTGCAGCGCAGATCAACAAGCTCGAGCGCCTGCGCGCCGGCCGCGACGAAGGCGAGCTCCAGGGCTGCCTGAAGGCACTCACGGCGGCCGCGGAGAGCGGCGAAGGCAACCTGCTCGAACTCGCGCTCAACGCGGCTCGCGCGCGCGCCAGCGTGGGCGAAATCAGCCTGGCGCTGGAGCAAGCTTGGGGTCGTCACACCGCGGAGATCCGCGCCATCAGTGGGGTATACAAGAGCGAAGTGAGCCAAAGCAGCGACGCCATGAGCAAGGTCAGCGCGTTGGTCGACGCCTTCGAAGCCAAAGAGGGGCGGCGGCCGCGCATCTTGGTTGCGAAGATGGGACAGGACGGCCACGACCGCGGTCAAAAGGTGATCGCGACGGCGTTTGCGGATCTCGGCTTTGACGTCGACATCGGGCCGCTGTTCCAGACACCCGCAGAGGTCGCCCGTCAGGCGATTGAGAACGATGTTCATGTCGTCGGTGCGAGTTCTCTGGCCGCCGGTCACTTGACCCTCGTGCCGGAGCTCCGGGCGGAGCTCGAGAAGCTTGGTCGCGGGGACATCCTGATCGTCGTGGGGGGTGTGATCCCGCCGCAAGACTTTCAGGCCCTCACGGAAGCCGGCGCGGCGGCGATATTTCCGCCAGGAACCGTGATCTCCGAGGCTGCGGTCGAACTCTTGCACAAGCTCAACGCTGCCCTGGGCTACGAAGAAGTGAGCTGATGCCTATGAGCGTCGCCACTCCCAAGCGCCGACCCGACCTGGATCTCGACGGGTACGTGAATGGCGTGTTGGAGCGCGACCTCTCGCGCTTCGCGCGCGCCATTACGCTGATCGAGAGCCGCAAGGGCGAGCATCAGAAGCTCGCTCAGGAGGTGCTCGGACGGCTCTTGCCTCACACCGGTGGAGCGCGCCGTGTTGGGATCACTGGCGTGCCCGGCGTAGGCAAGAGCACGTTCATCGAGGCACTTGGCTGCAAGCTCGTGGAGTCTGGACTGAGCGTTGCGGTGCTCGCGGTGGACCCGACGAGCGGTCGCAGTGGAGGCAGTATCCTCGGCGACAAGACGCGCATGCAGCGCCTCAGCATGCTGGACAAAGCCTTCATTCGGCCTTCTCCAGCAGGCCAGGCGCTCGGTGGTGTCACCCGGACAACGCGGGAGACGTTGCTGCTGTGTGAGGCCGCAGGCTTCGACGTTGTTCTGGTGGAGACGGTCGGCGTTGGCCAGAGCGAGACGGTCGTCGCCGAGATGGTCGATTTCTTCCTGGTGTTGATGCTCCCCGGCGCGGGTGACGAGCTTCAAGGCATCAAGAAGGGCGTGCTGGAGCTCGCCGATCTGATCGCGGTGAACAAGTCAGACGGCGACAACCAGCAGCGCGCTCAAATGGCCGCACGTGATTACCGCGCGGCACTGCGCATCATGCATCCCAAAGACGCGGACTGGAGTCCGCCAGTGCTCACCGTGAGCGGTCTTACCGGCACCGGTCTCGAAGAACTGTGGAACGAGATCGAGCGGCATCGTCAGATCATGACCCAGAACGGTCAGCTCGAGCACAAGCGTAAGGATCAGCTCCTGCGCTGGATGTGGTCCATGGTGGACGACCGCGTGAAGCGCGCGTTGCACGAACACCCCGAGGTCAAGGCACTGCGGGCCGAGATAGAGAGCGGCATCCGCGAGGGCACGTTGACCGCAACTGTGGCCGCCGAGCGGGTACTGAGCGCATTCGGACTCGACCCGGCGTGAGCAAAAAGGAGAGGCAATCATGGCGGAGAATAAGCTGCATCAGCTGACGGATCAGAACGGCGAAGCCACTCGGGATCGCCCGTGGATCTTCCGAACCTACGCCGGGCACACCAGCGCCCGCGCCTCGAACGAGCTGTATCGGAGTAACCTCGAGAAGGGCCAGACTGGGCTCTCCATCGCCTTCGACTTGCCGACCCAGTGCGGCTACGACTCCGACGACCCGATCGCCCTGCCAGAAGTCGGCAAGGTCGGTGTGCCGATCAATTCGCTGGATGACTTTCATCTGCTGTTCGAAGGGATCCCCCTCGAGCAGATGAACACCTCGATGACCATCAACGGCACCTCCATGTGGCTGCTCGCCCTCTACGTCGCGCTCGCCCGCGAGCGAGGCGAAGACGAAGCCAAGTTGATGGGGACTACGCAGAACGACATCATCAAAGAGTATCTGGCGCGCGGAACGTACATTTTCCCCCCGGAACAGAGCCTACGCATCATCTCTGAGATGTACGAATACTGCCTCGAGCGGATCCCGAACTGGAACGCTTCGAACGTGTGCTCCTATCACCTCCAGGAGGCCGGCGCGACTCCAGCGCAAGAACTCGCCTTCGCCCTCTCAACGGCGATTGGGATCCTCGACTCGCTGAAGCAGCGTGGCCACTTCAGCCACGAGCAGTTCGAGCGAGCGACGGGCCGTATCAGCTTCTTCGTCAACTCCGGCATCCGCTTCATCGAGGAGATGTGCAAGATGCGCGCCTTCGGTGAGCTGTGGGACGAGATCACGGAACAACGCTACGGCGTGAAGAACGCCAAATTCAGGCGCTTCCGCTATGGAGTGCAGGTCAACTCACTGGGCCTGACCGAGAACCAGCCCGAGAACAACGCATGGCGTATCCTCCTGGAAACGCTGGGCGTAACGCTTAGTCGAAACGCCCGCTGTCGCGCGCTGCAACTGCCGGCGTGGAATGAAGCGCTCAGCTTGCCCCGACCTTGGGACCAGCAGTGGTCGCTTAGGCTGCAGCAGATCTTGGCCTATGAGACAGACTTGCTCGAGTACCCAGATCTCTTCGACGGCAGCCCTGTCGTCCAGAGCAAGGTGGAAGACCTGAAGGCTCAGGCGCGGGCAGAGATCGAGAAGATCGACGGCATGGGCGGGGTGCGCTCCGCGATCGAGAGCGGTTACATGAAGACCTCGCTGGTGCGTTCGATGGCGGAACGCGTGTCGCGGATCGCGAAGAACGAGATCACCGTCGTTGGCGTCAACAAGTGGCAGGAGGGCATCGAGTCTCCGCTGGTGGGCGGTGACGATGGCGGTCTGTTCAAGATCGACGGCGAGAGCGTGAAGGAGACCCTCCAAGCGCTGAAGGCGGTGCGTGGTAAACGCGACGCTGAGCGCGCGAAGGCAGCGCTCGAGAGCCTCAAGGCGGCCGCGAAGAGCGGCGACAACATGATGGGAGCCAGCGTCGAGTGTGCCCTCGCGCGGGTTACGACTGGTGAGTGGGCAGGCGCCCTCCGAGAGGTGTTCGGGGAGTACCGTCCGGTGACGGGCATCGAAGGCCAGCGCCTGGGGCTCGAAGGCGAGCGCGTGGAAGCCTTGCGCAAGCGTATCCAGCGCTTCACCGACGACCGGGGCCGGCGTCCGCGTATCGTGGTCGGCAAGCCCGGACTCGACGGGCACTCCAACGGCGCCGAGATGATCGCTGTATCCGCGCGGCACGTGGGATTCGATGTGGTCTACTCCGGGATCCGCCTACGCCCGGATGAGATCGTGACCAGCGCCATCGAGGAGAGCGCCGATGTGATCGGGGCGTCCGTGCTGAGCGGTTCTCATATCGAACTCGCCGAGCAGCTGATGCAGCTGCTGACCGACGCCGGCGCCAGAGATCGCATCCAGGTCATCTTCGGCGGCATCATCCCGCAGAGCGATTTCGAGCGTCTCTCCCAGATTGGGATCCGCGCTGTGTTCACCCCCAAGGATTACGAGCTGATCGACATCATGGAGCGCATCTTCAGTCTGATCGAGACCCCGGCCGCGGCCGCCGAGTGAGAGACATCGCTTGAGCTCTCAACGCGCAATCGACTTGCTCAGCCGCCTGGACCGCCTGGGCGTCTCCACGCTGGTGAGCGAGTTCGAGGATCAGCGGCCGCAGGCGCGAACGCGCCGGGCAGAAGTGCTGAGCGAGCTGTACGCCGCGGAGCATCGGCGTCGGGGTGTCTTCATTGGCATTACGGGAACCCCCGGCGCTGGCAAGAGCACCTTGCTTGGTGAGCTCGCGCGTCGCCTGCTAGCAGCGGATTCAGAGCTTCGCGTTGCGGTCCTCGCGGTGGACCCGTCGAGCCACATCTCTGGCGGCGCGCTGCTCGGCGATCGCACGCGGGTGAGGGTGGATAGCCGGGAGGGACGCTTCTACTTCCGTTCTCAGGCTTCACAGACGCAGCTCGGTGGCCTCAGTCCGGCGAGCTTTGACGTCTGCCGTCTGCTGACGCACCTCTACGACTGCATCTTCGTCGAGACAGTGGGTGTGGGGCAGAGCGAGGTGGACATTCGTTTCCTAGCGGATCGCGTGTACCTGGTGATGACCCCGCTTGGCGGAGATGAGGTGCAGTTCCTCAAAGCTGGGGTAATGGAGATCCCCGACAGCGTGATCCTCAACAAGAGCGACGCGAAGCAAGCGGCGCGTAAGGCGTACTACTCGCTGAAAGCCAGTCTGCAGCTGGCCCGACCCTTCGATGGCGACCAGGTGCACATCTTCCGCACGAGCTGTACGACTGGCGAAGGTTTGGATGAACTCGCGGCGCACGTGCGCCAGCAGGTGGTGGTGCTAGGGCCTGGGAGTGACCTCACGAGTGCGGCGCAACGCACCCACGACCGCGAAGCTTACTTCTACCGCCGCTGGGTTGAGCGCGAGTGGGGGCGCCAGGGAGCGCGCTACCTGGAGGACCAGCTGGGCGGCGCCGCTCAATTCCTCGAGGAATCGCGAGGCTACGATCAAGCGCAAACCGACTTTGGGGAGCGCTTCGTCGCAGCCCTCGCTCGCCGCTAGCTACTCGAAGTGCTCCTCCCCCCAAACAAGAAGGTCAGGGCGCGCACCGCGTGCCAAGTCGTAGGACGAGTCTTCGAGCGCTCACGCCTTGGGTAGGATGTTGTACTCCTCGCGAAGCTCCTCCACCGGGCGATCGATCACGGCCCAGTGGTCCCAGTCATCGAAGAAGTCCGTGTTGCACTGGGTTCCGCGCAGAAATGCCTTGAGAAAGGCATCGATGTCTAGCTCGCCAACTTCCGGCTGGGCCTGCGGTACCATTTGGACGCCGAGGTCGAACTGGCACAGCACGAATACCAGGATGCTTGCTGTCTGCTCCTTGCGGTAGCCGGCGGTGAAGGCTGCGACCTGGAGCTCGCCCTTGGGGTCGGTGTCGTAGTCACCGAGGATGTGAGAGAGGTCGTGAGGCAGGATCATCTCCGGCGCGGAGTAGCGCTCACCGGGGAGCGGGAAGCCGCGTTCACGACAGTGGTCGAAGTACTCGCGTCCAAGCGTGCCCTTGGGGAGCTTCTCGAGCGCTTGGTACTTGGCCGCAGTCTCCTTGTTCTCGAGGGCGCCGCGCAGGGTGCCTAGGGCCTTCAGGATCCCCACGACGCCTTGCTGCTCGTAGAGCTGAGCGACGCGGTCACCGACGTAAATGTGACGCAGAACGTCGAGACGCAGCAAGGCGTACTCATGCTTGACGTACTTCCGAAGTTGCTCGATCTCGTGCAGCTCCACGCGCAGAGCCTTCGCGAACTCTTCAATGGTCCGGAGCTGGTGCTCGTTCGCCTCACCACTGGCGAGGCTTGCGACTACCATGGCGGTGACCAATTGCTTCTTGATTTCAGGGCGCTCTATTGCCGCGCGGAGCTGATCGGGGGTGATGGGTTCCAGCGCGTCGATGTCGAAGTCTTGCTTTAGGACATTGCGCTTTCCGGCTTCCAGAACCTGACGTTCGACGACTGACAGCCGACCGTCGCTCTCCAGGACGGTCTTCAGCGCGCGGATGCCTGGTTTGGCTTCTTCGGGGGTCGGGAAAACGAACTTCATGGCCGCCTCATTGGGTTTCTGTGTGGCTATTCCGGCGACCAGTCTGGAGATGGAGCCCAGACTTCGTAAGTGCTCAAAAACTCGTGGGTATGCGCTGACCCTGACTCCGGAGGCGCGAAGCGGTTGCTCTAAAGATATGTAATAAAACGACTTTCTGAGCGGGCCGGCCCATGGGCTGAATATCCTGGCGAGGTGTGTATACATGATGTATACACCCGGAGCTACGCACCGGTCCGCGGTGCGCGATTCAGTCGGGGGCGACCCAACCACGGGCGCCCACCGCAGGAGAAAGCCATGAAGAACGTCGCAAGTATGGCCATGGGACGCGGGTTGCGTTTCTTGGGAGAACTCGGAGGAGCCGAGTGGATCGATCGCTGGGGTCTCAGGCCTCAGGCCACTCGACTGGTGGAGCAGGGAGCCCGCGTAGGTTTCCGTGCGGCACAGGGCGCCGGTGAGCGCTTCAAGCCGGTGCTGAAGCTCGTTCAACCTTCGCGCCTCGAGCGGCCAGCAACTAAGCCCGCCTTGTTCGACCTGAACATCACGGACGAGCAGCAGATGACGCGGGACACCCTGCGTCGCTTTGCCGAGGATGTGATGCGCCCCGCAGCCCGCTCGGCTGATGACAAGTGCACCACGCCTCAGGAGCTGCTCGATGAGTCCACGGATCTGGGACTCACCCTGATGGCCCTGCCCGAGAGTCTCGGGGGTGCTGGAACCGAGCGCTCGCCGGTGTCCAACGCACTCGTGATGGAAGACCTGGCGTATGGAGACATGGGGATCGCGCTAGCGGTGCTCGCCCCCCTCGCGGTCGTCAATCTGCTGGTGGATTTCGGCACCGCGGCTCAGCAGTCGAAGTACCTCTCGCCGCTGGCGGAGGCGGGCTTCGTGGGATCGGCGCTTGCGGTGAGTGAACCCACGCCGCTGTTCGACGCGTATCGGCTGCGCACCCGAGCGCAGCGCACGGACGCCGGCTACGTCCTGAATGGTGTCAAGACACTGGTGCCTCTGGGTAGCCGTGCGGAATTGTTCGTGGTAGCGGCGCTGAGCGACTCGGGCGAGCCGGAGCTGTTCATCGTCGAGCGCGACGCCAGGGGCCTGTCGATCTTCGAGGACCACTGCATGGGGCTGCGGGCCGCGGATCTGGCGCGCCTGGAGCTGAAGGATGTGCGCGTGACTCGTGAGGCACGCATCGGTGGTGACCAGGTCAAGTTCCGCTACTCCGAGGTTATCGACCGTGCCCGTATCGGTTGGTCGGCGATGGCCGTCGGTTGCGGCCAGTCGGTGCTCGACTATGTGATCCCCTATTGCAATGAACGGTTCGCGTTTGGTGAGCCGATCACGAACCGGCAGTCGGTCGCCTTCTTGATCGCTGACATGGCTCTCGAACTGGACGGCATGCGCCTCTTGATGCAGCGTGCCGCTAGCCGCGCGGAAAATGGGATGAGCTTCACCCGCGAGGCGTATCTGGCTCGGCTTCAAGCGAGCGAGAAGGGCATGAAGATCGGCAGCGACGGCGTGCAGCTCCTCGGTGGGCATGGCTTCGTCAAGGAGCACCCGGTGGAGCTCTGGTATCGACAACTTCGCGGCATCGGTGTGCTCGAGGGCGCGCTCTACGTTTGAGGAGGCTTTGAGATGTTGAACCTAGAAGTACCGAAGAAGCTGAAACCTCTCGTCGAGCAAGCCACCCAAGTGGCAACGTTCGTGTTTCGCCCCATCTCACGCAAGTACGACCTTGCTGAGCACGCCTATCCCAAGGAACTCGATCTGCTCGCCGCCGCAATGGACGGCATGAACTCCGCTGGCGGTGTCGGAGCTGGCGCCGGGGAGCTCTCCCGCAAGCAGACCGGCGACGCTGGAGTCAAGAATGGAGCCAACATGGCGACCGTGCTTGGCCTCACCGAGCTGTGCTGGGGAGACGTTGGGCTCGCGCTGTCGATCCCTCGTCAAGGCCTCGGCAACTCCGCCATCGCTGCGGTGGCTACCGCGGAGCAGAAGGCCAAATTCAACGGCACCTGGGCCGCGATGGCGATCACGGAGCCCGGCGCTGGCTCCGACTCCGGCGCGATCCGTACCACCGCTGTACGCGATGGCGACGAGTGGGTGCTCAACGGAGAGAAGATCTTCGTTACCGCGGGGGAACGCTGCGATAGCGTGGTCGTTTGGGCAACGCTCGACGCGAGCCTCGGCCGCGCGGCGATCAAGTCGTTCATCGTTCCCAAGGGCACTCCTGGGATGCAGGTGCTGCGCCTGGAGCACAAGCTCGGTATCCGCGCCTCGGACACCGCGACCATCGCCTTCACCGACTGCCGCATCCCCTTCGAGAACATCTTGGGGAGCCCCGAGATCGACACCCAGAAGAGCTTTGCTGGGGTCATGCAAACCTTTGACAACACGCGCCCGGTGGTGGCCGGGATGGCGATTGGCGTGGCTCGCGCGGCGCTCGAACTCACCCGCGATATCCTGAAGCAGGAAGGCATCAAGCAGACCTATCGCGGGTCGATCTGGTCACGCAGCGCGGCCGAGGCCGAGCTTTGCCGTATGGAAGCAGAATGGGAGGCCGCGCGGTTGCTCACGCTGCGTGCAGCGTGGATGGCCGACAATGGCATCCCCAACAGCATGCAAGCTTCCATGGCCAAGGCAAAAGCAGGTCGCATGGCGACTGACGTGACGCTGCGCTGCGTGGAGCTGTGCGGTGGTGCCGGCTACAGCGAGACGGAGCTTCTGGAGAAGTGGGCGCGCGACTCGAAGATCCTCGACATCTTCGAGGGCACGCAGCAGATTCAGATGTTGGTGGTCGCGCGCCGGCTCTTGAACAAGAAGTCGAGCGAGCTTCGATAGCACTCGACACGACGCGCGAGCGGCGCCCAGCATTAGCTCGGGCGCCGTTCCTCGTTTCGAACCGGTGACTGACAAGCCTACCTTGGTGGCAACAAGTAGCCCTCGATGCGCAGCACCTTGTAGCCGAGTTGGGCGAGCTCGGACTTGTCATCGGGGGTGCTGCCGAGGGCAACATCGTCGCCCTTCTGGTAGCTGACCAACGCGGTACCTCCCGGAACTGGGCTGACGTAGATGTTACCAAGAATTCCCTGCTGCGCTGCGCCCGCGTCGCGCACGGTTTCGATCGTCGACGGATGCGCGATGGTAAAATAGCGCTTCTTCGCCGCGTTGTAGTAGAGGCGAAGGGGTCGCGTCTTGCTGCCGTCCGAGGCGACCACCGCTTGGCCTTGAACGCGGATGGCGTTGTAGCCCGGCTTCGCGTGGGTGGGGCGCGTTCCGCTGTAGAAGTCCAAGCCGGTTGCGGAGCGGTAGAGCGTGACCGCCAGACGCTTCGGCGCGCCATAGCCTAGGCAATCGAGCTCGAAAGGAACCTGCTTCACTTTGTGCGTGGTTCCGACGACCCGACCCGAAGTTTGACCAGCTTGCACTTACCGGCCAAGGCGTCCGGTGGTCGTGGGAGGCGTCAGTTCGAGGAGTTCGGGTGCACCGTCCGTCTTCACGACCTTGACCTTCGCGATGCTGGTCGTCGTGATGATTTCGGTTCCGTTCCACTTGCCCGCCAAGCTGACGCTGACGAGCGCGGTGGTTGCGGCGAAGAAGAGGCCTGCGGCGAGCTTCGTTTGCAACCATCCAGGTTACGGATTCTCGTGCGTCGTTTCAAGCTATGACGTTTCCGTGTTATATTTCCGCGAAGATTCTTGTGTGCGCTGGGTGGTGGTCGTCAGCATTTCTTCCGGGAAATGTAGTCGCCCGCGACTGCCTTTTGATTCCGTCCGGACTTATCCGCGTTGATCTCGGTGTGTTGGGCGAGTGCGAAACGATTTCGCATTTCTGCGACTCGCGGAGCGGTTCTTTGGCTCGAACTCGCCGGATCTCAAACGTTTCGATCGCAGCGTGGGTGGGCTGCCGTTGGTCCAGGAGCGACTCGACCCAAGCGCCCCCCGCGTGCGTGCATCCGTCGAGGTTGGTCGACTTGAACGAGATCTCCGCGAAACCGACGGCTGTTCAGCGTTCAAATCCCGGCTTCGCGCTGGGAAGTGCCGCCCAAGTCGCCTTGTCCACTCTACGTCGCGTTGACAGCGTCGCCCGCCTAGGAGAGTGTTTCCGCCACGTTTTGACGCGCCTACACTGGCGCCCGAGACGCTCGCGCTCCGAGAGGGCGCAAACGCACTAGGGGAGACGCATGAACCACACCGCACGCCGTGACTTCTTGAGACTGCTGCTGCTCGGAGGCGCGAGCCTCGGCCTGCTGCCCGCCTGCGACGACAAGAAGGCGCCAACCGGTGCTGCCAGTGGCAGCCCCAGCTCCGCAACCACCGCCGCCGGTGGCGGTGACAGCGACAAGGAGTTCCAGATCGGTTGGTCCGTGTGGACCGGCTGGATGCCCTTCAAGCTGATGCAGGAGAAGGGCTTCCTGAAGAAGCGCGCTGAGGAGCACAAAGTCAAAATCAAGCTCGTCGAGTTCAAGGGCTACATGGACTCGGTGCAAGCGTTCGCGGCGAAGAAGCTCGACGGTTGTGCGATGACCTCGATGGAGTCGCTGCAGCCCGCCTCGAACGGCGTGCCTTCGGTCGCGATCCTGATCAACGATCGCAGCAACGGCGGTGATGGTGTCCTGGTGCGTGAAGGTACGGACCTGAAGGGCCTCAAGGGCAAGACCGTGCTCCTCGAGGAGTTCAGCGTCAGTCACTACCTCTTGAACCGCGCGCTCGAGTCCGTTGGGCTCAAGGAGAAGGACGTCAAGATCAAGAACATCCCTGGCGACGACGCTGGGAAGGCTTTCCTCACGGATAAGAGTGTCGAGGCCGTTGCGACGTGGAACCCGCACCTCTTCCAGGCGGTCGAGCAGGGCAAGGGCAAGGTGGTGTTCTCGAGCAAGGACATCCCGGACGAGATCATGGACTTCCTCATCATGAACGAGGACGCGCTCAAGGCGAACCCCGGCCTCGGGCCGGCGCTCACTGAAGCTTGGTTCGATGCCATGGGCTACTTCGCTGCGGAGGCCACGCGCAAAGAAGCCATCGACATCATGGCCAAGGGCGCTGGGTCCTCCGTCGAGGACTTCGAGAAGATGCTCAAGGACACGGATCTCTTCACCGACAAGAGCAAGACCGCTGACACCCTCGAAGGCGAGAAGCTCAAGGGCACGATGGAGAAGGTGAAGAAGTTCTCCTTCGATCACGACCTGATCAAGAACGAGGGTTTCCAGATCGGCTTTGGGCATGACGCCAAGAGCCAGCTGAAGTTTGACAAGAGCTACATCAAAGTCTGACCGGGATGGCAAACGAGGTCCCTCCAGAGCAAGCCGCAGACCCTGCAGAGCCGCCCGTGCGCAAGCGGGCGGTGCAGATCATCGGTTCTCCTCTCCCCCGCGCGCGCCAAGTGATCTTGGGGATCATCCCAATCCTCATCTTGTGCGCGCTCTATGCGTACTTCAGTCATCAACGCCATGTGGAAAATCCCATGGATCGTCTGATGCCGGGCCTCGAACAATTGACCGAGGGCCTCAAGGAGATCACGACGCCGAACAAGCGCACCGACGAAGTGTGGCTGTGGGTAGACACCAAGGCGTCGCTGTTGCGCTTGTTCAAGGGAATGGGCGCGGGGCTCGGGATCGCGATCACCCTCGGGCTCCTCATGGGCATCTTTTCCCATGTGCGCGCGATCTTCGCGCCGCTGATGACGGCTCTCGCGAAGGTGCCGCCGCTCGCCCTCTTGCCGATCATCTTCATCTTCCTTGGTGTGGATGAGAGTTCGAAGATCGTGCTCATCGCGCTCGGAATCGCGCCCACGCTCACGAATGACATCGCATTGGCGGGGAGAGCGGTGCCCCAGAGCGCGGTAGTGAAGGCGTACACGCTTGGAGCAAGCACGACAGAGGTAGCGTTCAAGGTGATCTTCCCGCAGATCCTCCCGCGCATCCTGGACTCGATCCGGCTCACGATTGGTCCGGCGTGGATCTTCCTGATCGCGTCCGAAGCGATCAGCGCCGATAGCGGTCTTGGCTACCGCATCTACGTCGTGCAGCGGCAACTCGCGATGAACGTGATCCTACCCTACGTGCTCTGGATCGCGCTGCTTGGCGTCGTGATGGACTACATCATCGCGGCCATCTCGCGCTGGGGTTTCCCTTGGGCGCACGATCGAGGAGGTCACTGATGGCTGAGACGAGAGCCGAAGCGTCGGTGCTCACCCTCGACGTGTCACGCGTCTACCAACGCTATCCGAGCAAAGGCGGGCACCAGGTGGTGCTCAACGACATCTCGCTCAAGGTGCCGGAGCCTCAGTTCCTCACCGTGGTGGGACCGAGCGGTTGTGGTAAGTCCACGCTGCTGCGCTTGATCCTTGGTAGTGAATCCCCGTGGAAAGGCACGGTGCACGCAGCGGGGCAGGAGGTGATTCATCCGGATCGCAACCGTGGGATCGTGTTTCAGCGCTACTCACTGTTCCCGCACTTGACGGTGCTCCAGAACGTGATGTTCGGGCTCGAGCTCGATGGCAGCTGGCTCTTGCAGAAATGGCTCACCTGGCCTTGGTACAAGCAGAAGCACAAGCAGCACCAGGAGCAGGCGATGCACTACCTGAAGACGGTGAAGCTCGATCAGCACGCCGCCAAGTACCCGCATCAGCTGTCCGGCGGCATGCAGCAGCGGGTCGCGATCGCCCAGGCCATGATCATGAAGCCCACCATCCTGCTGATGGATGAGCCCTTTGGCGCTCTGGACCCCGGCACCCGCGAGGACCTGCAGCTGACCATCATCGAGACCTTCGAGGAGCAGAAGACGACCATTTTCTTCGTCACTCACGACCTCGAGGAGGCCATCTTCGTGGGCACGAGGCTGCTCGTCCTCTCGAGCTTCTACTCCGAGGATGAGGGGAAAGCGGGCAATGGCTCGAAGCTGGTGATGGACATCCCGACCCCCAAGACGCCCACCACCGCTGACAAGAAGCGCGGGGATTTTCGCGAATTAATCCAGGAAGTGCGTCGCCAAGGTTTCGACCCGGAGTACCGCCAGCACGTCCGGGAGTTCGACCTCCGGCACTGACCTTGCCCCGCGGTAATGCTCAGCTGTATCCTAGAATGGGCTCTCAGTTTGGTCCGTAACTATCGGACACTTGACGAGTATCTCGGGTGAGTTCTCTCGCACCAATCCGTGGTCTCGGCCGGTTCCTTTCCTGCTAGCATCTCCCCCATGGAGCATGTGGTGTCGGTTGCAGACAGGAAACCGGTGAAGAAGGAACCTTCCCCCGTCCCCCAGGTCGGTCACGATGTGTACTTCTCCGCAGACGTGGAGACCGACGGACCAATTCCCGGCCCATACTCGATGCTGAGCTTCGCCCTCGTGTACGCGGGGAGTTTCGATGGGCGTCGGTTTCAACGCCCGGCGAGCTATGACAGATGGTTCAGCACGGAAATGAAGCCGATCTCCGAAGAGTTCGAACCCGAGGCATTGCAGGTGAATGGGCTCGATCGGGATCGCCTTCAGCTCGACGGCCAAGAGCCACGCGTGGCGATGGCGAGCGCGGCAAGTTGGGTCCAAGAGGTAGCTGGGGGTGGCCAGCCCGTGCTGGTTGCGTATCCATTGGCCTTCGATTGGCCGTGGTTGTTCTGGTACTTCACTAGGTTCTGCGAGCGCGGATCGCCCTTCAACCATTCCCGCTGCTACGACATCAAGACCGCGTTCGCTGTTAAGGGTCGCGTCGCTATCTCAGAGTCGGGTAGACGGCGCCTCCCACCGCACCTTCGGTCCGATCGACCGCATACTCACAGCGCGCTGGACGACGCGATTGAGCAGGCAGAGGTCTTTGCGAACGTATTCGAATGGGATGGTCGGTGACCCATCCACTTCTCCAGCGTCGGCGGGTCGCGAGCAACGAGCGCCTCGAGCAGCTGCGTGCGAGGCTAACAGACGCTGACCAGGAGTGTTCCGACGTCGCGAGCGTCTACGCGACGGGTTCCTTCGCGCGCGAGGAAGCCAGTGAGCACAGCGACCTCGACCTCTTCATCGTAGGCACGAGCGAGGTGGATGAGAGCAGACAGAAGGAAACAAAGAGGAATCTCACGCGGCTAAAGGAGATCCTGCTCGAGGCGAAACTGATCAGGGCAACGGAGGCGCTGGGGATTCCCGAGTTTTCGGGCGATGGTGAGTACCTCAAGCACTACAGCATCTGGGGCCTCAAAAAGAGCATTGGGACTCCGGATGACGATGCGACCAACACATTTACCGCGCGGATACTCCTGTTGCTTGAAAGCAAGCCCCTGGTTGGCGACGCGGTCCACACGCATGCCGTGAACGAGGTCTTGGAAGAGTACTGGAAGGACTTTCACGGTCATGAAGAGAGCTTCGTGCCGGGGTTCCTCGCGAACGACATCCTGAGGATGTGGCGTACGTTCTGCGTGAACTATGAAGCACGTACAGCCTCCGATCCTCCTAGGAAGAAAGCGAAGCGCAAGCTCAAGAACTATAAGCTGAAGCACAGTCGAATGTTGACCTGCTACTCAGCAATCCTCTTTCTCCTCGGAAAACTGAAGGCGAGGAAGACTGTCACGCTGGAAGACGCGCAGGGAATGGTCGCGATGACGCCAACGGCCCGTGTTGAGTACGTCGCGAACGAACACGCTGAAATTGCATCGGAAGCGAGGGCCCTGCTCACGAAGTACGAAGACTTCTTGGCGAAAACCGATGCAGCCGAAGCCACGCTAATTGACACGTTCCTAGACCCGGAACAGGGCAAGAGACTGATCGAGACAGCGGAACAGTTCGGGGACAGCCTATATGGGCTACTGTTCAAGCTTGGGGTGACTGACGGCGTCCCTGAGCGCTTCTATCGGCTCCTGATCGTCTGAAGCCCCAAAAATGGCCGTGGCCTCCCGTCGCGACGGGTGGTTCATTTGCTTTCCGCGAGGGCGAGCTATAACGCCGGCTCGGCCATGAGCGACGACTCCCATACCCTCACCCACGTCGAGAGCAAGGACTTCATCCGCGAGAAGATCGAGCGCGACATCCAGACCGGCAAGTACAACGGCCGCGTCGTCACGCGCTTCCCGCCCGAGCCCAACGGTTACCTGCACATTGGGCACAGCAAGAGCATCTGCCTGAACTTCGGCTTAGCGAAGCAGTATGGCGGGCGCTGTCACTTGCGCTTCGACGACACGAACCCAACCACGGAAGATCCGGAGTTCGTGGAGTCCATCCAAGCGGACATCCGTTGGCTCGGCTTCGACTGGGGAGAGCACCTCTACTTTGCCTCGGACTACTTCGAGAAGCTCTACCACTTCGCCGAGGAGCTAATCCGCGCGGATAAGGCGTATGTCTGCAGCTTGAACGGCGATCAGGTGCGTGAGTACCGTGGCACCATCAGTGAGCCCGGTCGGCCGAGCCCGAACCGCGACGCGAGCGTGGAGGAGAACCTGGAGCTCTTCCGCCGCATGCGCGCCGGTGAGTTCAAGGACGGCGAGTACACGCTGCGCGCCAAGATCGACATGGCGCACCCGAACATGAAGCTACGGGATCCGCCGATCTACCGCATCCGCCACGCGCATCACTATCGCACCGGCGACAAGTGGTGCATCTACCCGCTCTACGACTTCACCCACGGCCTGTCGGATGCCATCGAGGGCGTGACCCACTCGATCTGCACCCTCGAGTTCGAGAACAACCGTCCGCTCTACGACTGGTTCGTCGAGGCGGTGGATGCGCTTCCCGAGGGCGCTGGCGCGAACCCGCAGCAAACCGAGTTCGCGCGCCTGAACATCACCTACATGGTGATGAGCAAGCGCAAGTTCCTGCGCCTGGTGAATGAGAAGCACGTGGCTGGCTGGGACGATCCGCGCATGCCGACGGTCGCTGGCTTGCGCCGCCGGGGCTACACGCCCGAGTCGATCCGCGCGTTCGCGGAGCGCGTGGGCGTCGCCAAGAACAACAGCTTGGTAGAGATCGAACTCCTCGAGCACACCTTGCGTGAGGACTTGAACCAGCGTTCGCCGCGGGTGATGTGCGTGCTGCGCCCCCTCAAGCTGATCCTCAAGAACTTCGACGAAGTGGTGGGCAAGCGCGAGGAGCTCGAAGCACCGTACTATCCCCCGGATGTGGGGCGCCCCGGCTCACGCAAGGTCCCGCTGACCAAGGAAATCTGGATCGAGCAGGACGACTTCGCGGAGGAACCGCCTCCGAAGTGGCACCGCCTGGCTCCGGGCGCTTCCGTGCGGCTGCGTTACGGGTACGTCATCACCTGTGAGTATCCCGTCGTCGATGAGGGCGGGAAGCTGGTGGAGGTGATCGCGAAGCTTCACACGCCAGAGGAAGCCGAGCAGATGAAGGTCAAGGGCACCATCCACTGGGTGAGCGCCGAAGACGCCGTCGACTGCGAGGTGCGGCTCTACGATCGCCTGTTCAGCGTGCCGGAGCCGGACGCGCTGGAAGAGGGCGTCGACTTCATCACCACGCTGAACCCGAAGAGCCTCGAGGTGCTCAAGGGCTGCAAGCTCGAGCCTGCAGCCGCAAACGAAGGCCTGACTCGCGTGCAGTTCGAGCGCCACGGCTTTTTCTACGCGGATTTGGATTCGAAGCCCGATGCGCTGATCTTCAACCGCACGGTGTCTCTCAAGGACAGCTGGGCGCGCCAGACGCAGCCGAAGCAAGCGGCTCCTGAGCGTCGCCGGGCGCAACCCAAGGCTGCGCAAGCAGCTCAGGCGCCGAAGCCCATCGAGCTCGACGCCGCCGCGCAGATGCTCGTGATGGTGCACGGCATCACGCCTCACGAGGCCAACGTGGTCAGCGGTGATGAGCGCCTGGGGAAGCTGCTGGTTGGTGTGGACGGCCTCGACGGCGACGTGAAGGCCGTGACGCGTTGGTTGGTGAACGACGTCGCCTCCTACCTCAAGGGGCACGATGGTGAGCCTCCGTTTGGTCCTGCGGAGCTGATCGAGCTGGTGGAGCTGCAAGCGGCGGGCACCCTCTCGAGCCGCCTGGCGAAGGACGTATTCGCCGAGTTGGTCAAGACGGGCGACTCACCCAAAGCGATCGTGGAGCGCCTCGGAGGCGGGCAGATCGACGACGAAGGCGAGCTGACCGCCGTCATCAAGAAGGTGCTCAGCGACAACCCGGACCACGTGAAGCGGTACCGTGAAGGCAACCAGAACCTGATTGGCGCCTTTGTAGGTCAGGTGATGCGCGCGACGGGTGGCAAGGCCAACCCGAAGCTCGTCAACGAGCTCCTGCGCCGCGAGCTGAACGCGAACTGAAGCATGGTAGACTCGGGCAAGAAGGAAGTGCATTGCCGCAAGGCAACGAAGCGCGACTTGCCCGAGGTCTTGCGCCTGTACGCGCAGCCAGAGCTCGACGACGGAAAGACGCTGCCCCTCGCAGAGGCTGAGCGCGTCTTCGCGAGGATGCTGAGCTACCCGGACTACTCGGTGTACATTGCCTGCGTGGGCGCTGAAGTGGTTGGCACCTTTGCGCTGCTGATCATGGACAACCTTGCGTATATGGCGGCGCCTTCTGCCGTGATCGAGGACGTCGCGGTCGATCCGGAGCGCCACGGTGAAGGGATCGGTCAGGCGATGATGCGCTTCGCCCTCGACGTCTGCCGGGAAAAGGGCTGCTACAAGGCCATCCTCTCGTCGAACGTCAAACGCACACGGGCTCACGCCTTCTACGAACAGCTAGGCTTCGAGCGCGACGGCTACGCTTTCCGTGTGGATCTTCAGCCCTCCGGATGAGCTTTCCAGCTCGCCGCGAGCGGACACGATGCGACCTTCTCGGCGTTCGTTTGCTCCGTCAGCATCTTGGATTTTTCGCTGTTGGAGCGCACACGCATCAGCGTGATCAGCTCGATGGCATCGGGGTTCGTGATGTGGTCGCGCATCCAGTCGAGGCGTGCGCCCTCGACGCCGATGGGATCTTCATCGGGATCTAGCTTCGCGTGCTGATCGACTTCGCACATCAGCTTGAGCGCGACGGGATACGGCTGGTCGGGTTCGTCTTCTTGCGGTGCTGCGCTTGAAGGGCCACAGCCAATCGCAACGGGCAGGAGCGTCAGGCAGAGAACGGAGAGTGCAAGTCGGGCCATGGCAGGCTTCGACACCGCCGTGCGGCGGAGCTTGGGTGCACTTCAGCGTTTCTCTCCCCCAGGAAAAGCACTCGGGGCATACCCCCAATTTGGGGGTGAGGTCAGTCGCGGCCCTCTTCAACGGCGTGACAAGCCACCAGGTGCCGAGCTGACTTGCCCAGCGCGACCAGTTGCGGGCGCTCCTGCTTGCAGCGATCGTTCGCCAGTGGGCAGCGGCTCGCGAAGGCGCAGCCCTTTGGGATGTCGAGGGGTGAAGGGACGTCGCCTTGGAGCACCTCGGCGTCGCCGCGATCGCGAGGGTCGTCGATGGGGATCGCTGCCTGTAGCGCCTTGGAGTAGGGGTGGCGCACATCGCGGTCGAGGTTTTCCGCAGGGAGTTCTTCGACGATGAAGCCGAGGTACATCACGGCGACGCGATCGCAGAAGTGCTGCACGACCTTCAGGTCATGCGAGATGAACAGGAAGGTGAGCCCCAAGGACTCCTTGAGGTCGCTCATCAAGTTGAGCAGCTGGGCCTGCACCGAGACATCGAGAGCGGAGACGGGCTCGTCGGCCAGCACGAACTCCGGCTCGACCGAGAGCGCTCGCGCGATCCCCAAGCGTTGACGCTGCCCGCCGGAGAACTCGTGAGGGTACTTGCGGCGGATGTCTCGGCGCAGCCCGCAGCGCTCGAGTAGCTCATCGATGCGCGTGCTGATCTGGGTCGGCGGCACGATTTGATGAAACTTCAGCGCCTCGCTGAGCATGCCTTCCACGGTCATGCGGGGGTTCAACGAAGCATACGGATCCTGAAACACGATTTGCATGCGCCGCTTGAAAGGGCGGAGCGCCGCGTAGTCGAGGCGCGAGATGTCCTTGCCGTCGAACTCGATGTTGCCTGAGGTGGGCTCGAGCAGCCGTACGAGGACCTTGCCCAGCGTGGACTTGCCGCAGCCCGACTCGCCCACCAGGCCGAAGCTCTCACCCTTCTGGACCTCCAGGTCGACGCCGTTGACCGCATGCACGCGGGCGATTTCACGACCGAGAAAGCCGCCGTGCTTCGGGAAATGCTTGACCACCTGGCGCGCCCGGAGCAGCGTCATGGTGCGCCCTTCCGTGGGGAAACTGCGTCTTGAGCGGCAGCTCCCGGGACGGGGATGGGGAAGAAGCAGCGTACGCTGGCGGTCGAAGTCTCGGTGAGCTCCGGTTCGGCTTCGCGGCAGCGCGCTTGTTGGTCTGGACCAAGGCTCAGGTGGTGCGCGCAGCGATCGCGAAAGCGGCAGCCGGAAGGCAGCTTACGGAGGTCCGGGACCAAGCCGGGGATGGTCTCGAGGCGCCGTGCAGTGCGCGCTCCACGCTTGGGGATCGAGCGCAGTAGCGCGGCGGTGTAGGGATGCTGGGGCTTGTGGAACAAGTCGTCCACCGTGGCTTGCTCGACGACGCGTCCCGCGTACATCACCACGACGCGATCGCAGACCTCGGCGATCACGCCGAGATCGTGGGTGATGAGCAAGATGGCCGTCCCCATGCGTTCTCGCAGATCGAGCATCAGCCGGAGCACCTGGGCCTGAATCGTCACATCCAGGGCAGTGGTGGGTTCGTCTGCGATCAAGAGCTTCGGCTTGCAGGCGAGAGCCATCGCGATCATCACGCGTTGGCGCATGCCACCCGAGAGCTGATGCGGGTACTCATCGATGCGGGTGTCCGGAGATGGGATACCGACCTGTGTCAGGAGCTGGAGGACCCGGGCGCGGCGTTCCTGCTTACCGAGCTTGGGCTGATGCAAGATGAGCGCCTCGGCGACCTGATCGCCGACACGAATCACCGGGTTCAGCGCCGTCATCGGCTCCTGGAAGATCATCGCGATGTCGTTGCCCCGCACCTTGCGCATCTCGCGCTCAGAGAGCTTCACGAGGTCGCGTCCGCCGAACAGGATCTGTCCGCCGCTGATTTTCCCTGGCGGGCTCGGGATGAGCCGCAAGATGCTCTTGCTGGTGACTGTCTTGCCGCAGCCCGATTCGCCGACTAGCCCAACCACTTCACCCGCGCCGATATCGAAGCTCACGTCGTCGACGGCGACCAGCTTGCCCATTTCCGTGGAGAAATATGTCTCGAGGTGCGAGACCTCCAGCAACTTCTCCGGGCGCTGCTCGGCCTTGCTCATAGGCTCTTTGGGTCCAGCGCGTCTTGCAGCGCATCGGCGAACACGTTGAAGCAGAGCACCAAACCGAGCATCGCGACGGTAGCTGCGCCGATTTGCCAGTAGTAGCCGTTGATCAACTCTGCTCGGCTCTGGTTGATCATCACGCCCCAGCTCGGCTCCCCCTGCACGCCGAGCCCCAAGTAGCTCAGGATGACTTCGCTCTTGATGGCCGCGACGAACAAGAGGGCGAAGTAGACGAGCACCAGATGCAGCGTGTTCGGCAAGACGTGGAGCAGGAGGATGCGGGCGTGGGAGTAGCCCATCGCCCGCGCCGCCTGGACGTAGTCGCTCTCGCGGAGCTTGAGCACTTCACCGCGCACGACACGACAAGGTCCGACCCAGAAGGTGGCGCCGAAGGCGATGTACACGACGATCAAGCCGCGACCGAGATCCGCCTGCGTAACCGCGTAGCTCAGCGCAATCAACAGCAGCAGGTTCGGGATCGACTGAATCGTCGAATACAGCCAAACCACAAAGGTATCGGTGCTCTTGCCAAAGTACCCAGCGACGGCGCCGAGCAGCGAACCCACCACGGACCCAATCAGCGCGGAAACGAAGCCCACGTTGAACGCCACCTTCGTGGAGTAGAGCATTCGCACCAGGATGCTGCGGCCCTGGCGATCCGTTCCTAGCCAGAGTTTCCAGGTCGCACCGCTCGGTGAGTGATAGTTGCTGCCAACGCGGTCGGCGAAGTCGCCGCCAATGATTCCCAGTGCAACCAGCAACGCAGCCAGCAGGTACAGGCTGATCACGGCCAAGCACACCATGGCGAAGCGATCCCGCCGCAGCTTGAGGCTAGGCCGTGACCGCCAGATGTCTTGAACGCGACGCATCACGGGATTCGTGGTGTCGCTTGCTACGGTCGCCGTCGTCACTCGAGCCTCACCCTTGGATCGACGACGGCGTACAGCACGTCGTTCAAGATGGTAGTCAGCACGAAGAGCACCGAGATGAGCAGCGTCAACGCGCGAATCACCGGAAAGTCAGCGGATTCGATGGCTCCCAGGAGCTCCGCGCCGAGCCCCGGGATGCCAAAGAAGCTCTCGAGTAGGAGCGATCCGGTGACCAGGAACGGTAGCGAGATCATCACGCGCGTGACGATGGGGATCAGCGCGTTGCGGAGCACGTGGCGGGTCAACACTCGTGTCTGCCCAGCGCCTTTCGCGACCGCTGTCGTGACGTGATCACGGCCAATCTCTTCGACCAGCACGGAGCGATAGAAGCGCGTGTCGTAGCCGAGGCCAACGACGATCAAGACGATGATCGGCAGCGTGAGGTACTGCCAGCGCTCCGCCCAGCCCGCGTCGTAGCCGTGGATCTGGAATGCGCGCAGCTGGAAGGCGAGGAGGTATTGCCCGACCACGATGTAGACCAAGAAGCTGATGCTCATGCCGGTCACCGCCAGCGCCATCAAGCCGCGGTCTAGCGCGCGTTGGCGGAAGGCCGCTGCAATCAGGCCAATGGCGATGGCGAGCAACGTAGTCGCAAGCAACGCTGGCAGCGTGAGACTCAGCGAAGGCCCGGCTCGCTCCTTGATGATCTCTGTGACGGCTTGCTTGGTCTTGAAGCTCTTGCCGAAGTCGAAAGTGACCGTCTGCCTCAGGTAGTCGACGTACTGTCCTATCAGTGGCTTGTCGAGTCCGTATTCCGCGCGGATAGTTTGGAGTTCCTTCTCGGTCGCGTTCTTGCCCGCCATCTGCTGTGCGGGATCACCGCCAACCACGTTGAGCAGCAGGAACGTGATGAGGGTGACTCCCAGGATGATGGGGATGCCACCGAGCAAGCGGCGTAGGATGAACGGCCACATCAGGGCGCCCTCCACGAGGTTGGCGTCGTCACGATGGTCATAGAGGATCCACGTCCACGTACTTGAACCAGCTGTCCCAGGTCTCGCTGGGAGAGAAGTTGTGCACGCGCTTGTTCCACACGTAGTCCCGCGTGCGCGCCATGCTGCCAATCGCGACGCAGTCTTCGATCAGGATGTCTCGCATCTGCGCGTAGAGCTTGTCGCGCTCCGGCGAAGGCGCCAGCACTCGTGCCTTCTCGAACAGCTCGTTGTACTTCGGGTTGTCGTAGTTGAACTTGTTCGAGCCCGGAGTCTTGTTGGGCCCATAGAACAGCTGCAGGAAGTTTTCGGCGTCGGGGTAGTCGGCGCTCCACGCCAAGCCGAAGAACTGGGCCTTCTTCCGGCGCATCTTGTCCTGGAGTTCGGGAAACGAAGAGATGCGGACCTCCATCTTCACGCCGAGCTTCGCGAGCTGACGTGTGACCATCTCTCCTTGCTCGTCGCTGTTCCCGCTGCGGCTGGTGTCGAGGGTCAGTGTCGGGAGGCCTTTTCCTTCGGGATATCCTGCCTGCGAGAGCAGCTGCTTCGCGCGCTCCAGGTTGGGCCCACGGTAGGGCCCGATGTCTGTCTTGTGCCCAGCGAGTCCCGGCGGGATAGGCCCATCGTACAGCACGTTGTGATCGTTGTAGAAGGCGTGGTTCAGCTCGGTCGTGTCGAGAGCCAGGCTGATTGCCTGCCTGACCTTCCTTGCCCGCTCCGTATCTTCCTTGCTGGCGCCGGCCTGCATCCCGCCAAAAACAGGGTCTTCCATGTTGAAGCCGCGGTAGATGAAGTCGAGCAGTGGGAGGTGCTCGTAGCCGAGGCCCTCCGCCTGAAACGTGCCGCGGAGCGACTTGTCCTCGTTGAACACCAGCTCCGAGTACTCTGCGGGCGTCTGGGTCGCATCCAGATCGCCGACACGGAACTTCAACCACATCGGTTGATCCTGCTCGAAGACGTGAATCACGATGCCGTCAAGGAACGGGATCTGTTTCCCTGCGGCAGCAAGCAGGCCACGTTTCTCGAACTGGGCGTCCCCCTGCGTCGGGTAGAACTCCTTTCGGTACTTTGGGTTGCGGTCGTACTTGATGAAGCTGCTGCGCACCCACTCGCTCAGCTTGAACGGCCCTGTTCCGACCGGGTGAGAAGCGAACTGGTCACCGTAATATTCCGCACACTCGCGGGGTACTACCCCGGTTGTCGCCATCGCGAGTACGTTCAGGAGCTGCGGGTAGGGGCGGATCAGATGGAGCTCGAACGTGTAGCGTCCCGTAAGCTTCAAGCCTTCGATCTTGGCGTTCCAGTCGAAGGGCGCCTTGGGTGGGCGCTGATCCATGCGATCCTTGAACGCGTCGAAGCCTTTGATGCGGTCGCGGTAGAGCCACCAGCCGGTCGCGGAGTTCGTGCGATCGGCCATGCGCATCAACGACCAGATCACGTCTTGAGCGGTCGCCTCCCGCCCCACGCCTCCGCTCTCCTTGAAGCACTCATCATCGTGAAACAGCACGCCATGCTTCAGCTCGAAACGGTAGACGAGCGAGTCGTCGGAGACGTCAGGCATGCGCGTGACAAGTAGCGGCTGCAGTTTGAAGGGGCGCGTCAGGTACTCGTAGTCGAAGAGCGTCTCGTAGACTTGCGCCTGAGCCAAGCTGTCATAGGTGCTCGAAGCGCGTACCGGGTCCAGCGTGCCGATCTCGCCCCGCGTTTGATAATGGAAGTAGCGCTTGCCCTTCTCCCACTTGGGAGGTGACTTGCAGCCGTTCACGCAGAGCAGCGTGAGCGCCACCCAGACCAAGAGCGACCACGAGCGGATCAATGCGCGCCGCGTCGCACCTCCCCCCCAAATCCCGGATCTCAGTCGGCTGCGAGAACTCGGGTTGAGGGTGAGGGTTAGTTGCCGCATGGAAACGGCGTGTCTGCGGGGGTTGGTGGAGCCCACGACGCTAGAAGGTCACCACGCTGCGGATCGACTTGCCCTCGTGCATCAAATGCAATGAGTCGTTGATCTTGTCGAGGGGTAACGTGTGCGTGATGAGCGGGTCGATCTGGATCTTTCCGTCCATGTACCAGTCGACGATCTTCGGTACGTCACGCCGACCCTTGGCGCCGCCGAAGGCGCTGCCCTTCCACACGCGGCCGGTGACGAGCTGGAATGGACGCGTCGCGATTTCCTGACCCGCGCCCGCTACACCGATGATGATGCTCTGACCCCAGCCCTTGTGACAGCACTCGAGGGCCTGACGCATCAGCGTGACGTTCCCGACGCACTCGAACGAATAGTCAGCCCCGCCGCCGGTGAGGCTCACGAGGTAAGGCACCAGGTCACCTTCAACCTCGTTCGGATTCACGAAGTGGGTGCAGCCGAACTGCTCCGCGATCGCTTTGCGCTCGTTGTTGATGTCTACCGCGACGATCATGTCTGCGCCGGCTAGCCGAGCGCCTTGAGCGACGTTCAACCCGATGCCGCCGAGGCCGAAGATCACGACGTTGGCGCCGGGCTCGACCTTTGCGGTGTTGATCACGGCGCCGATGCCGGTCGTGACGCCGCAGCCGATGTAGCAGACCTTGTCGAATGGCGCGTCTTTGCGGATTTTCGCGACGGCGATCTCCGGCAATACCGTGTAGTTCGAGAATGTCGACGTGCCCATGTAGTGATACACGGGTTTGCCATCCAGACTGAAGCGGCTGGTGCCGTCGGGCATCAAGCCTTTGCCCTGGGTCTCGCGAATCGCCTGGCAGAGGTTCGTCTTTTCCGAGAGGCAAAACTTACAGTTGCGACACTCCGGAGTGTAGAGCGGGATCACGTGGTCGCCCTTTTGGAGGGACTTCACTCCGGGTCCCACGTCGACGACGACGCCCGCGCCCTCGTGTCCCAGGATGGCCGGGAACAGACCTTCCGGATCGGCTCCTGACAGAGTGAACGCGTCCGTGTGACAGACCCCGGTAGCCCGAATCTCGACCAGGACCTCGCCCTCTCTCGGGCCCTCGAGATCCAGATCGACGAGAGTCAGCGGGCTAGGGTCTTCAAGTGGGGCGGCCTTGAGTGCAATCGCTGCGCGGGTCTTCATCTTCTACCTCCGGGGTCGATCGAGGATCGGGGGACGGCACCTGGTTTGGCCATGGCGCTGTTTCGGATCGACGTGGAGCGTAGGCGGTGCTGCGCAGGTGTGTCCACATCCGCTACCTGTAGTCGCCACTCGCTGTCGCTTCTTGTCTGCAGCGCTGTCGTTCGAGGCCTACAGCGCTGTCGTTCGAGGCCTGCACCGAGTTGCGTAGAACCACACAGAGGAAGCGCCACGCACTGGGCATGAAGCTCAGGTCCACGTCAGTTCCAGCGCAGTTCCCAGCGCAGTTCCAGCGCAGTTCCAGACCAGTTCCGACATGTCAGTGAGCGAGGGATTCGCGGAGTTTGCGCGCGGGACTTCGAGGCTAGAGGAAGAGCGGTCGGGTTTTTGCTGAAGCGAAGGCGCGTTTCGAATACATTCTGCGGTTCAGCGGAGGACGAAACGCAAACGCAGGTCAAAAGGGGGCACAGAGTTTGCGTTAGCAGCGAGGGCCGGATCGAACCGGCTCGGGTTCGCTTGGCGGATTGGGTTTGGGTGCGATGTTGCCTCACCAGGGCAGGTCGCTAGGGCGTCTCAAGCTGGGGCGCAGAAGAGTACGGGACCGGAGGTGGAGCGACGGGTCGCGACATCTCGACGCACGGAACCACACGGATACGCACTTGCTTTGATTCGCTGGAGGGCGTTTACATACGGAATTGTCAACGGGTTGGCCTCGCTCTTTGTTACGGTCCCCTCGTTGAAATTTCAAAGCCCCTAGCGCAACCGGTTGGTTGGGGCAGTCGGTGACACCAGCACCGCAGTTGGTTGGATCGCGCCGCTCGGCGCACAGAAATTGGTTCGTCTCCGCCGTGGTGCCCACCACATAGGGGACGGCCCACCCAGATTTACTACCTAGTTCCACACGGATAGGGGGAGTTGCGCGCAGAGCGCAACCGAACGGAAGGCGTGTGCGCTGCACACGACAATCATGGAGACCTCATGAAGCTGAGATACTGGAGTGGAGTACCCGTGTTGGCGGCGTCGCTATTCGTAGCGAGCGCGGCGTCGGCGCAGGATGCAGGATTTGCGCTCAATCGTTTCGACCCATCGGATCGCGGGTCTAACTGGTTCGCCTTGGAGTCCTTGGACTTCGACGGGCACCTTCAGGCGGCGCTCGGTGTAGTGGGCGACTGGGCCTACAAACCGCTGGTGCTCTACAACGGAGACGGCGATGAAGTTCAAGCGGTGGTCGAGCACCAAGTGTTCGCCCATGTCGGTGGCAGCCTCACGCTGTGGGACGACCTCAAGCTTGGGGTGAATATCCCGCTCGCGGTGGTCAACTCCGGGGAGTCGGGCACCACGACGAACAGCTCCTTCTCCTCGAAGGATGGCGCGACCATCGGTGACGTCCGTGTTGGCGGTGACTACCGCTTGCTCGGCAAGCCCGGCGACCTGCTACGCCTCGGGTTGGGCGTTGGCGTGTTCTTCCCCACGGGCTCCCAAGAGCGCTTCACGGGTGACGGCTCGGTGAAGATCCAGCCGCGGTTGGGTATTGCCGGCGACGCAGGCCAGATGGCGTATGCCGCCCGGCTGAGCACGAACATCCGCACGGAAGACCAAACCCTGGACGGTGACACCGTCGGGACGGAAGTCGGCTTCGCGGCTGCGGTTGGGGTGAAGCTGGTCGACGACAAGCTGCTCCTTGGCCCCGAGATTTACGGGACCACTGGCGTCAGCGACGGCGATGCGTTCTTCGCCAAGCGAACGACTCCTTTTGAGGTGATCGTGGGTGGTCACTACCAGGTGGCCAAAGACTGGACCCTTGGTGCCGGCGTCGGACCAGGCCTGACCCGCGGCTTCGGCAGCCCGAAACTGCGTGTCCTCGCGAGCATCGAGTATCGCCCGAAGGTCGAGGAAGAAGCGCCTCCGCCAGCCCCGAAGGACACCGACGGCGACGGCATCTTTGATGACGTCGACGCCTGTCCCACGGTTCCCGGCGTCGCGAGCGACGACCCGAAGAAGCACGGTTGTCCGCTGCCTGGTGACCGTGACACCGACGGCATCATCGACGCTGAGGATGCTTGCCCCGATGAGCCCGGCGTCAAGAGCGATGACCCGGCGAAGAATGGCTGTCCGCTACCGAAGGATCGCGACAACGACACCATCCTGGATGAGGTCGATGCCTGCCCGGATGAGCCCGGCGTCGCCAACGACGACCCGGCCAAGAACGGCTGCCCGCCGCCCAAGGACACCGACGGGGACACCATCCTCGACCCGGAAGATGCGTGTCCGAACGAACCCGGGGTGAAGAGCGACGACCCGAAGAAACATGGGTGCCCGAAGGCGAAGATCGAGCAAGGGCAGATCAAGATTCTGGAGCAGGTCAAGTTCAAGACCGCCAGCGACGTGATCCTCCCGGAAAGCGATGAGATCCTGCAAGCCGTCAAGAAGATCCTCGACGAGAACCCGGACATCGAACTGATCAGCGTGGAGGGTCATACGGACTCTCGCGGTAGCGCGGCCTACAACCGCGCGCTCAGCAAGCGTCGTGCTGCTTCCGTCGTGAAGTGGCTGACCAAGAACGGTATCGACAAGTCACGACTCACCTCGAAGGGCTTCGGCCCCGACAAGCCCATCGACACCAATGACACCGACGAAGGTCGTCAGAACAACCGCCGCGTGGAGTTCCACATCGTCAAGGTGAAGAGCGGCTCCAAGCTGAAAGTGGAGGAACGCTGATGCGCAAGCCCAACGTATTCAAAGGCAGTGTAGTCAACGCCGCCCGTCTGCTGCAGTGTGCAGCGGCGGGTGGCGTCCTCCTCGCGGCGGCCTCACAGGCTGCCGCGGCCCCCACCCTGCGCGTGCAAGTCGACCAGCACGGCGACTTCCTCATGGTGGGCAACACCTTCGGTCACGACTGCAGCAACGGCACGCCAGCCCCTGTGGTGGGCACCGTGTCCGCGGTGTGCGGCACGAGTCAAGGTGACAGCTCCCCGGACCTGTTCTGGCGCTCACAGGATCCGAACGCCACCTCGGCCACCGCTAACCTCACGAATGCAGCGGCGGACGCACGTAGCACCGCAGTGCTGACCATCCCGACTGGCGCGGCAGTGACCCACGCCTTCTTGTACTGGGCGGGTGAAAACTCCGGCGGCGACAACACCGCGACGCTGGATCGCCCCGGTGGCTTCTCTGCCAACGTGACCGCCACGCAAGGGTTTACGAATTCCGTCTACTACCAGTCCGTCGCTGACGTCACGACCTTGGTGCAAACCAACGGCTCCGGTCTCTACCGCGTGAGCGGCGTGGCCATGAAGGATTTCCGCAACAGCAACGACGACGTCAACTTCGGCTCCTGGACGCTGGTCGTGTTCTACAGGCTCGCTAGCGAGCCCCCTCGCAACCTGGCGTTGTTCGATGGGCTCGACCTGGTGAACGACGGAAGCCCGAGCTCCGCGACGCTTTCCGGCTTCTTGGTCCCAAACGCGGGCTTCGACGCCAAGCTCGGTGTCATCGCCTACGAGGGTGACGGCAGCATCACCGGCGACAGTCTGCTCTTCGGTATGGCGCCGCTCGCGAACAGCGATCGCCTGAGCGACGGCGTGAACCCCCTCGACAACTTCTTCAACTCGTCGCGCTCTCGCTTGGGAACCGCGGTGAGCGTTGCGGGCGACCTGCCACGCACAACCGGTGGCAACGGCGCCCTCAGCGGCGTCGACATGGACATCGTGAACATCACGAGCCGGGTGACCGCAGGGCAAACGTCGGCTGACATCCAGGCCACGAGCACCGGCGACCAGTACTACCTGGGCGCGTTCATCACCTCGATCTCGACGTTCAAGCCAGACTTCGCGACCTCCACCAAGAGCGTGGTGGACGTGAACGGTGGCGCGTTGAGGCCCGGCGACGAGCTCGAGTACACGATCGTCGTGACCAACACCGGCAACGACACGTCCGTTCGCACGGTGCTCAACGACGTGATCCCCACGGGAACGACCTGGGTGCCAGGCTCGATCTCGATCACCGCCGGACCCAACAACGGCCCAAAGACCGACGCGGTGGACGGTGACCAAGGCGAGTTCAACAACGGAAGCCGGACCATGACGGTGCGCCTCGGTACCGGGGCGAACGGCGCTCAAGGTGGCACGCTGACGGTCGGCCAGAGCACCACGGTCAAGTTCCGCGTGACAGTGGATGCGAACGCCACCGGCACTCTCTCGAACCAGGCCTCGATCACCTTCGAGGGCCAGCAAGGCGCGCCGCAAACGACGCAGCCGACGGACGGCGCCGCGGATCCTGGATCTCAGCCGACGGACATTCCCATCGACGACTGCGAGACGGATGCAGATTGCCCCGCGGCAACGCCTGCGTGCGACACCTCGGCGTCCCCGAACGTCTGTGTCCAGTGTACCGACGACAGCTACTGTAGCGGCTCGACACCGAACTGCGATACCGCGACCAACACGTGCGTGTGCTTGGCTGGTCCGGGCCTGTGCACCGATACGGACGGCGACGGCCTGCCTGACGGCGTGGAGACGACGATCGGCACCGACCCGAACGACGCGGACAGCGACGACGACGGCGTACCCGACGGCGCAGAAATCAACCCAGGCGACGACACCGACGGTGACGGGCTGATCAACGCCCTCGACCCCGACAGCGACGACGACGGGCTATTCGACGGGACCGAGATGGGGCGTGACTGCTCCAACGCGGACACCGACGTCAGCGCGGGTCATTGCCGTGCGGATGCGGATGCTGGAACCACCACCACGGATCCGCTGGATGCGGACACCGACGATGGCGGCGCCACCGACGGTTCCGAAGACTTCAACCTCGACGGCGCCATCGACGCCGGGGAGACCGATCCCACTGCAGGTCAAGGCAGCGACGACAGCGGAGTCACCGACACCGACGGCGACGGACTTAGCGACGGTCTGGAGACGTTCCTCGGAAGCGATCCGAACGACGCGGACGCCGACGATGACGGCGTGATCGACGGCCAGGAGAACAACCCCTCCGACGACACCGATGGCGACGGCCTGATCAACGTGCTCGACGTGGACAGCGACAACGACGCGCTCTACGACGGCACGGAGCGAGGCTTCGACTGCGAGGCCATGGGTACGGATAAGTCGCTTGGCCACTGTATCGCGGACGTCGACAACACCACGACCACCTCTCCGCTCCTCTGGGATACGGACGGCGGCACGGTGTCTGACGGCTCCGAGGACTTCAACCGCAACGGCGCCCTGGACACTGGTGAAACCGATCCCACTGCGGGTCACGCTGCCGACGACGCCAGCGTGACCGACACCGACGGTGACGGCCTCAGCGATGGACTCGAAACCAACATCGGCACCAACCCGAACGACGCAGACAGCGACGACGACGGCCTGCTGGATGGTGAAGAGCCGAACCCCGCCGATGACCACGACGGTGACGGAAGCAACAATGCCCTCGACCCCGACAGCGACGGCGATGGCTTGACCGACGGCTTGGAAGCCGGCCGCGACTGCAACAACAGCGCGACGGACAACAGCCAGGGCAACTGCAACCCCGACGGTGACACCGGCGCAACCACCACCGGCGTGTTGCAGCGCGATACGGACCGCGGTGGCGTGAACGACGGCGACGAGGACACCAACAAGAACGGCGTCTTCGATTCCGGCGAGCGCGACCCCAACGATCCGACCGACGACAACACGAACCCTGGCACCGGCGGTACCGGCGGCATGGCTGGCGCAGCGGGTAGCGCAGGCGCGGCTGGCAGCTCGACGGGCGGCACCTCCACCGGCGGCAGCTCGACGGGCGGCACCTCGAACGGTGGCAGCTCGACGGGTGGAACGTCCTTCGGCGGCAGCAGCGGTGCTTCGGCGGGTGGAACTAGCAACGGCGGTTCGACGGGCGCAGACACTGGCTTCTCGCTCGAAGGCGGCGGTTGCGGTTGCTCGGTACCCGGCGGAAACAGCGACAAGGCTCCATACGGTGCCCTCGCGCTCGGCGCGCTCGGTCTCGTGACCTGGCGGCGTCGCCGCAAGAGCGGCAAGTAGCCCTTGCGCTAGACAGCAAAACGGCCACTCGGGAAACCGGGTGGCCGTTTGCGCCTTTGTGTTTGGGGGTGAGAGCGCTTCGTCAGGCCTTGGGGTAGCCGCCGACGAGGGAGCCGTCCTGAGCGTTGAACACGCTGATGCTCTGGTCGTGATAGACCACGACGTGCTCAGCGCCGCCCGGTGCCTGCAGGAAGTAGTGCCCGCGCCAGTAGCCGATGTCTTTGGTCCACTGCTGACCTGAAGCGCTGTGAACGACGCGCAACTCGTGACGATTGCGATCGGAGTTGAGGGGCACGCGATAAGCGAAGTACTGCTGTCCTACCGCTTCGTGAGCCATGCTCTCTTCGAACGGCAGCGGACCTGACTGGTAGCGCACGCTGAGCCCGCCCGGTTCATACGCGAGCAGCTGCCAGGCGCCGCCGCTCGGGTCGTTGCCGCTCACGACCAGCGTATACGCGGTGGCTTGGAGTCGATTCAGGTTCAGCTTTGGTCCGTTGAACGGGCGCGCCCAGCACTTGCGACCACGACCGAAGAAGTTTGCGATGAAGCCTGGTGTGGTGCTCGGCGGCGTACCTTTCGGATCCAACAAGTACAGGAGCGAGACTCCGAAGTCGGTGGAGGCGAGATACGCGATCTGTCCACCGAGGATCGCCGTGTGTTCGGCGTAGTGATCCTCAGTGAGTTTTGGCGTGGAAATATAGTTCAGCGCCTGGCCGGTTTGTGCTGCCA
>JBFXBK010000026.1:0-43552 GCA_050183255.1 Polyangiaceae bacterium
TCCTCAGGATTTCGCAGGGTGATCATCGATGTCTGCTGCTCGGACGCGCCTCTCATCCCCCGGTTAGATCAGATCACCCGCCCGCTGTCGATCCCCGCGGTAAGGGATTTTTCAGCAACCTGCTAGTTGACGCTGATGGGTCTATGTAGTTGACGTTGAGCAGTCTTCAGCGTACCCATCTGCAGGTCCGGGAGCACTTGCCGAAATTCGTCTAGCCTCCACTGCAACCGCACTGGCTTCTCGTCCAGGAGAGCGAGGATGCGTTTCGGCAGCTCGATGTCATCGAGCACTGACCCCTGCACAGCGGGTAGTAAGCGATGTTGAGAACGTGGGCGGAATGGCGGTAGGGCCGGGGGCGATTCAGGATCTTAGACCCGCGATCGATGCCTCGCGGCAAACCGACCGCGTGCACGAGTTGATGGATGACACCGATGCTCCCGCACGCGGTCGCCTGAACGCGTTGGCTCGCTTCGCGGCCGATCCGTAGCGAACTCAGGTAGCAGCCCAACAACAACTCCTGGGCTTTCACACAGATCCCCGCTCGACGAGGATGCGAGCGCTAGATCTCGCGGTGCTGTTACCAGCCCTCAGCGCCGCATCCCTTCGGAAACCATCAAGTCGTACAGGTACGCGCCAATCAGGTCGTAGCCCGCGTCGGTAGGATGGATGCCATCGCGCGTCTTGAGTGGTCCGCCGTTGATTTCGTCCGGATCGACGAGCGTGCACGGCAACGGAGCGTGGTCGCACTTGGGCCCAAGAGTTGCCCAGACGTAGTCGATCGCTCCGGGGCCCAGTGCGGTACCGCGCGTATAGACGACGATGACGACGTCCTTGACGCCATCTGTGGCGAACTCGTCGAACAGTTCGATATAGCGTTCGCCAATGGCGTCGATCTTGGATTTGCAAAGGTCCCCAACGTTGAAGCAGTCCGCCAGCACGAGCGGGTCCTGAAGGATGTCGTTGCCGCCTCCTGTCATGAGCACGGTCATGATTGAGGGATCGGCGGCTTTGGCTAGCTCGTACTGAGTGGGGATTACGTTGTCCAGTAGTCGAGTTCCAGGTACACCGAGCTGTCGATAGGGTCGGTTCCCCGAGGATTTGACGACGCTCTGTTGGATGCCGGACAACCCAAGGTTCATCCAGGAGTCCCCGATTAACACCACGTCAGTGCCGGGGCCTACCCCCAGGTCCGGATGGTGACCCGTCGATCCGGCGCTGCCGGCCGCTCCAGCTGCTCCTCCGTAGTTGTTCTCTCCCGCCAGTCCACCGAAACCGCCAGTGGCTGCTGTGCCTGCGTGCCCTCCGGCCCCGCTGCTCGTTCCGGCGGTGCCTCCAGGTCCGGTGGCGCCTACCGCTGTGCCGCCCGCGCCACCTGCAATACCATCGCTGCCCGCGCTGCCCGCGGTCGCAGGGCTCGCGTCGTTCGAGCCGCAACCTTGGACTACGGTAAGTACGACGGCTCCCCAGATTGCTGAAGTGAGTCTGAACATTGTCCGCTTCTTTCCGCGCGGCTATGGCCGAACGCTGAGGTAGTAGGCGGACAAGCCTGCCTGCGAGATCTCGCGAGCACCTGTCTATCGTGGCCAAGCGGTAGTCACTTCTGGCCGAGTCCCTGCTTTGTGTGGGCGTTTTCATCCTGCAGCTCAGTACGAGCTTGAGAGGCGCTCTTGCCGCGAGCACGCCTATAGGCACGCGAGAAGTTGGAGGCGTCGGCGTAGCCAAGCGAGATCCCAATGTCCGTGATCGAGCGCCCTGGGTCACGTAGCCACTCATCCGCGAGCGCCAGACGCACATCTTCTAGAAGCTCACGGAATGACGTACCTTCCTCGTCCAGCTTTCGGCGCAAGGAACGACTGGAGACCGACAAACTTCGAGCCACTGTGTCGACGTTTGGAAATGGGGGGCCATGCTGCTGGAGTGCCAAGGACACCGCTGAGGACAAGAGCGTGGGGTCCGGCATCGCGTCGAGCGCGTCTCGGCAGCTCTGCAGACCGAGCTCGTGGGTGCGAGGATCTGCCAGAGGCATCGCGATCTCCAAGAGACGCGTCGGCACCCGGATCGCGTAGTGCGGCTGATCGAAATGGAGCGCGACGCCTATGTCGTCCACCCAGGATGGTAGGCCTTCCGGCCTTGGGTGCCGTGCAAAGAGCTCCACACCAGAGGGCATTGGGCCTCCGATCAAGAAGCACAGCTGTGCGTACAGGCTGCCACTCATCGTTGCCGTGTGAAAGCGCTCCACGTCGGGATCAAGCGGAAAGCGCGCGTTCAATCTCACATCAGTAGACTCGCCTTGACTGTCAATTCGGATCGAGAATAGCGGCATGATCAGCGGGAAGAACTCGACAATGGTCTGCAGAGCCGCGCGGGGGCTTGGCGCGGTCAGTGCTGCGACGCTTAGTGCCCCGTGGCTCATCAGTTGCAGCCGCTGGCCAACTCTCAGGCCAAGATCATCGGTGTTCTCCAGCCTACAGGCGTGGCCGACGAGCGCTTCCACTTGGGCGAGCGTGAGATAACGGCCGTCGCTTGCTAGCAGGCTCGACTCGAGCCGGACGGTATGGAGGATGGTGCTCCGGTCATGCCCGAGAGCCACGAGCACGTCCACCAACACCGCGTAGTAGCGCGGCGGTACGAATGGTTGCCCGGGACGGTTCGCACGGACGATGACTGCCATCGCTTGGCGCTGAAGCTCCTTTCCCGCTTCGTGACCCCGCCTGTGTGGGGACGCGACCGCGATTCACAGTATACCACGGGAGCAATCGCTTCCCAATGTTGCCGCCGCGCTAGCCCGTCTTGAAAGGGCGCCTCGCCTCGGCGCTTCGTCCGAGCTGATGTTTTGGAGAGCGGCCGAAAATGACTGAAGGTTGTCCGGCAAGGCCAAGCTGCGATTGGGTCGGGGTACGACTCTTCGTTTGCGCGACCTGCGTATCGGTTGGTGAGATCGCACCCGCGCAGAACGGAGCCGCATTGAACAAGCCACTCGCACGTAACTCCTCTAGGCTTGCCCTGCTGTTCGTCAGCGCGGTGTTGGGCTTCGGTTGTGGAGCCGACCAGGCCGCTTCGGGTTCTTCCGGTGGATCCCCGCCGACCGGCGGAGCCGGGGGCTCGGTGGTTGGGGTAGGGGGCTCTGGCGGGGACAGGAGTGCGGGCACTGGAAGCGGCGCTACCGCGGGGATAGGCAATGCGGGTGCAGCGGGGAGCGGAGAGACAGCGACGCCAGCTGACGTCGGCACGTTTCAGTGCCCATCGGGCGCGGGGCTCTTGGCGGATGGGATGAACCAGGGTTTCATGGTCTCTGGAGCGTCTCGTAGCGCGATCATCGATCTCCCCCAGGACACTTCCAAACCCGCAGCCCTCCTGTTCTCGTGGTTCGGCTACGGGGACAACGCGGTCCGCTGGCGCGAGAGCGTTGGGTTCGATCCAGACTTCGACCCCGAAGTGCCAATGATCGTCGTGACGCCAGAATCGACCGGTCTGCAGCCACCGGCAGGACTCAGCTGGGACATCAGCAATCAGGAAGCTCCAGCGCCGAACGTGGACGTCGAGTTCTTCGGCGCGCTGTTGGGGTGCCTCGTGAGTCAGTACGATGTCGATGCGACGCGTATTTACTCGTTCGGCTTCTCCGCGGGGTCGGTCATGACGGCACTGTTGGCCTCGACCTACCCAGGTCTTTTCGCGGCTACGGTGAACATGTCTGGGGCGTGGTTCAACGACCCGGAGGAGGTGAAGCTCGTGAGAGTTTTCACCTGGATTGATTGGAACTGGCCACCGCTCGAGCCGCAGGCCGGCAACGTCCTACTCACCCATGGTGGTCCTAGCGACGTCACCGTGCTCAACATCCTCGACCTGGAGGAGTCAGCAAGGGCGGCGGTTCCGTTCCTGACGACCAACGGTCGCACCGTGGTGGATTGCGCTCACGACTCGGGACACGCGCTTGACCCGGACATCTCATCCGCAGACATCACTCGGTACCTGCACGCCCATCGACATGGTCTGCCGTCCCCCTACTTGGGTTACGGGGACGCAGCGTTGCCTCACCTACCTGAACACTGCAGACTCGTCACTCCCTGACTACCCTCGATCCTCCGAGTCGCGTTTTCCGCGCCGCTCATTCAGGGGCACTCAGGGATGCCGGGGAGCTTCGACGCCGGGTCGTTGATGTAGATGTTCGAGAGGTAGCCTCCGTAGTCCCGCAGGTGCGACCACCAGTCGTTCGTGTAGCCCTCGGCGGTGACGGATTCACTTTGGGTCTGACAGTCGATGAAGACGCTGGTTGGGGAAGCGATCTCCCCCAACCTGGAGGAGCTAACGCTGGGACTCGCATAGATAGGCCGGTTGCTACCCCACGTGCTGAAGCTCCTACCCGCAGTGCCGCAGCCGTTCTCGCTGACTAGATCCTTCGAGAAGTAGCCTCCCGGATACGGGGCGAGTGACGCCCCCTCGATGAAGATCGTTTGTCCGGAGCCGTTGTGAAGCTGCTCGTAGTGCAGGTGCGGCCCGGAGGAAGCGCCAGTGCTACCGACCTTGCCCACTTCCTGTCCGCGGGACACCCAAGCGTTGTCTGGCACCGAGAACGTGGAGAGATGAAAATAGTACGTGACCCACCCGTCGCCGTGACTCACGACGATGTAGTTGCCCGCCCCGCCGGCCTCGAAATGCCGACTTGCGACGCCTGGTGCCGATGCGAGCACGGGAGCTCCGTTGGTCGTGCCGCCATCCGCCTTGACGAAGTCCAGCGCCAACCTCACTTCGCCGGCATGGTGGCTGTAGGTCCAGCGCTCCCCGCACGAGAAGGGTGCGGAGAAGGTTGGTCGTCGGGCTCCTGGTGCACCACAGCTCCCACCGACGCAGACCAGTGAGTCGCCGCAGCAGTCCGCGCCGTCGGGGGTTGCGCAGCTCGAGCCATCTCCTCCGCAGCAGACCTGGCCCGCGGTGGTCGCGCCGCACGATAGGTCACCACAGCACGATTCGCCATTCGGCGAACACGCCGCGCCAGGCGCAACGCACGTGCCGCCGTTGTTGCCTGCTGCTCCGCCGCCACCGACGGCTCCGCTGGTGCCGCCGCTACTGGAGGTGCCCCCGGTGCCCCCGGCGGCGCTGGTCCCGCTACCTGCATCGCCGCCACTGCCTCCGGGATCCGCACCTGGCCAGCCGCTCCAGGCGTCCGGAGCTCCCGCGTCCGCCTGAGTACCTCCCTGCGATGCATCCTGCCCGCCCTCCTTCGAATTCGATCCCGTGCTTGCTGGGGTGCCGCCCGTAGCGCAGGAAGCCAGCAGTGGGACGCAACACAGCACCAGGAGGCGGGCGCCGACGGGCAGAGTTGGTCGGTTCCGGTGCACGTTGTCGATCATCGCTCGGTTTCCTTTCGCAAGGCGCCTGGCGGCGCCTCGTTGCACACGGGCTTGGGTGACCGTGGGTGTATTTCCGTGTGGTAGTGGGGCGTTCTAGGGTGTGGCGATCGCTAGCTGCAGCTGATCCGAGTAGCCGTCGAAGGCCGCCTCACCCACCTGCTGAAAGTCGCTTCCAGGGGACGCGTACAAGCGAAACGCAGCAACGTCGGACTTGTGGACCAAGCGGTCGCCGGCGTCTGGGCACGCTCCAATGTACGTCACCGACGCGCTCGACCCGATCCGCCCAGCGCCGACACAGGGTCCGATCACTTCGCCGGACCGAAGCACCAGGTCGAGTGAGTACTTGTTTCCTCCTCCGAGTCCGTTCCACGATATGGACACGGTGTTCTGGGAGAGCAGTGTTCCGTCTCCCGCGATCACCAGGCGCTGACGATAGGTGTCACGACGTATGAGCCTTCCGCCACCATCGAACACTCCCAGATGGTAGAAGTTGAACGGCTCCCCGCGATACTCGACCACGGAGTTGTGACCATGAGACTCGAGCAACGCGCCGTTGCTCCGACGAACGGGTGTCGTCAGGCGGTGTGCCCCAGCCGTGCGCACGAGGCCGGCCGCGTGGTCCGCCATCACGTAGTAAGTTGCGTACTGACTATCGAACCAACCTGCGCTGAAGAACAGATAGTAGTTATTTGCCCAGTGGAATATTTCGGGGCCCTCATTGATGTTCTCTTCGTAGGCTTGAAGGGCGTCGACCGCAGGCCCCGTGTGAAATCGGAAGTCGGTCGGGTCGTTCAGCGCGATTGAAGCGACGTTGTTTCCCTGATTGAAGTACACGTAATAGAGACGTCCCTCGAAGCTCGCCGCATCAATGCGGATCGCCAAGCCGCAGCCACCGGAGGGGCAACCCGCGGCAGTCCGGCTGCGCGCCGCTTGGTTTGGGTCCGCGCCTTGGAATAGCAACTCCGGTGCACCGAACGTCGGCCCGGCACCCTCGGACACCGCTCGGAATGTCGTGACATCAGAGCCGCTTGGCCAGGGGCAGTGCGTGGCGGTCTCAGGACCTCGGTAGGCGGAGAAGTAGAGGACAAGCTGGCCGTCCTCGAACGCGATGTCCGGCGCCCAGATCGCGCAGTAGTCGTGATTGGGGTCCAGGGCGCTCGGGTCGTAGGTCGCGATGTGTTGCCAGCTGGTGAGGTCTGTCGAACGCCAGAAGCCTAGATCGACCCCTGTCTTGGTGCCACTCAGCAGGTAGCTTCCGTCGGGCAATGAGACGACATCGGGATCGGCGAGACCCTCCACGACCTTGACGCGTCGACCGTACTCCGCGTTTCGGAGATCGCAGCTAGTCCCGTCGTACCCCTCATCGCAAACACATCGCGCTGAGCCACTGGTCGTCTCGCACTCGCCGTGCCCGCACTCCACGGCTCCACAGTCGATGCCTGGCTCGGTCACGCCCGAGTCAGCCCCGGCGCTCCCGGGGTTAGCACCGCCCGATGTCCAGCCGTCCGTGGTGAGGCCCGCTGCACCGCCGGTGTTTGGAGGTGGCATGGGCTTGCCGCCTGTGCCGCTATCCGGCAGGTCCCGGTTCGCGTGGGTGTACTCATCGCGGGCAGCCGCGCATGCGGCCAGGATAAGGCACAGGAGCGCCGTTGGTAGCAGGAGCTGCTTCATCGTTCTAGTCTAGTTCTAGTTGAACGTCGCCTGCATCAGCGCGACGTTGTACGGGTCCCAGGTGGACATCGTGAACGTGATCGAGAATGACCCGTTCGAGTTCTTGATCGCGTCAGGAAGCATATAGGTTCCATAGAACCCCGCGGAACCACAATTGAACAGACGCTGACCAGAGCAGTCCCCGTTGAAGCAGCAGTAGGTCTGCGCGAACGCGGGATCTTCCATTCGCGCGACCGGGATTGGAGCGCTCCAGGGGCCCTCGACCCGATCGGCGAAACGAGCCATGATGAAGTTGCCCGCAGCAATCTCTTGATTGAGCATCACATAGCGATCGATGTTGGGAAAGTACTGCACCGAGAGCTCCCCGATGCTGTCGGACTCGACGACCGGTGCGGCGGGGGCGTTGCCAGCGCCCCACGTTCCAGAGCTTTCGTCGAAGCTCTCGAATCCACCCTCGTCTTCCAGCGTCGACAGGTGCTTTCTTGCGAGGTGGACGGGGCTCTTGCGATAGGCCCCGGTACCGAAGACGTAGAGATACTCACCTTCCACGATTGGCGCGATGTTGATGAAGTCTCCCCTCAGCGCGCCGCTCGTATTGAAGCGCTGATCCATGTGATACAGGATGTCGTACTCTGGAAACGCCGAGGTCGAGGGGGTCGACCAGCGAGCCAGGTAAGAGCCCTTCATCTCAAGCGGATCCAGCTGCACGCGAGTGTAGAAGACGTAGATATTGCTGTCGTGCGAAAACGCTCCGGAAGGGACCTCGAAGTCGCCCGGTAGGTTTGGGAAGAGGTTAGTGCCTCGCGGTCCGGCCGGGTTGTGAACGAACTCGGAGATGGAGTGTCCGAGAGGTGGGTTCATCCAGCCACCGGCGAAGTCCCGCTGAATGCTCGAATCGCGCTTCGGCCCGACGCTGTCAGCTGGTTGCAGGGCCAGGAATCTCAGGCCAGTACACAGCGCTTCCGGCGTTTGCGCCACGTTGTCCGCTGACTGCTCGGAGTACCCCACGGCATCGGGGAGTGACTCAGGGCCCAGGGGCCAGATCCCGTTGTAGCCCGCACTGTCCCCGAAGAAGAAGTAGAGGTCGCTCCCATGCTTCACAGGGATCCCGAGATCGGTGCCAGTGAGATTGAATCGGTGATGGGTGTCGTTCCCTGTTGGGTCCCCAAGGTCCCGATTGTTGATCAGCTTGCACAGGAGCTGTAGGTCACTGAAAGTCGGGAGCGGACGAGCCGCTCCGGCGTCGGCACCAGCATCGGCTGTTCCAGGATCCCAACCGCCCATGCCGGCTGCCGAGTCCATTCCGGCGTCGGGGGCCGCGCTTCCACCGCTCCCAGGCTGGCCACCGTTGCCCCCCACGCTCTCCACACCTCGCCCGTTGCCCGGCGCTTCCGCATTGCCGTCGGGAATTACCGGTTCCGCGCAGCCCGACCCGAGCATCAGCGCGAAAGCCAACCAGAGACTTCCGATTCGAGTTTGCATGGTCATTCCAGGCACGGCCACTCAGAGTTGCGGCGAGTGCCACTGCGAGTCGCTGCGGTTGAGTTGAGCCCGCAAGAACGGCACGATCGCAGGGGTGAAGGCCTCGTCGATCGGGGCCACGGTGAGCGCCCCGTGACGATCGCCAGCGTGATACAGCAAGTTTCGATGCATGCCCTGAGTCGGGAAGCTCTCGGACCAAGTCCGGAACGCATCGAGTCCTGGTTTCATGGTGCTGTAGGTGTAGGGAGGGTCGAGGATCGGGGTCACCCGGAAGTGGAACGCGTTCGCGGGATCGAACAGCGTATACAGCCCCATTACGGTGCCATCTCCATAGGCGCAGATTAGCGAGCTGCGGAGTCCCGGATGGAGTTGGTGGTTCCAGTAGAGCGCTTCGCTGTAGCCCTTGCTGGCGCACGTCGGACACCACTTGCCGATGGTTTGATCGAGATCCCAACCGTTGCGGATCGCGCTGTTGCTGGCCGCTGAGAAGAAGGGCTGTGGTTGGATGGGACCAGCGTCGTCCACGAGGAACGGAGGGAGGTGCCCCAACGACTCGAAGGCGGATGCAATCTGATGGTAGTTTGCCACGGAACCGACGCCGCCAGCGCTGAAGCCCGCGATCGTCGTCTTTCGATTCGGGTCGGGGAACGTGGGCACGACGCGATTCATCACGAGTTGGACATTGCGATAGCCGCGCTGTTGGATGGTTCCGGTGGCGGCGTAGGTAGATTCTTTGTTTGCTGCGTGGAAATCAACGGTGCAATGAGGAAGCACAACATAGCTGGCGTCCTTCCATGGGTTGTTCGGGTTGTCGCGCCTGAACACCCCGTTCGTGCGCTCCCCGTTGCTCATCCACCAAGCCAGGGGATCGTTGCCCATGCCGTCATGAACTGGTCCCGAGAACGTCGTGCAGCTCACCTCGTCGTAGCAAATGCCCCCACCCAAGAAGAAGATGAGCAGGTCTGCGCTCGTGTGAGAGAAGTTGACGAAGAAGCCGCTTTGCTTTCCATTCGCACAGACGGCTCCTTCCACCGGAATGAAGCGCCATTGATCGTGGGGTGAGGTTGGGACAGGCGCTCCCGGGTGAAACCAGTCGAGGGGGTTCTCCTCGGGCACACCAGCGTCTGGATCCGAGCTGGTGCCAGCGGTTGCGTTCCCACCCGTCGCCACGCCACCGGCGTCGGCGCCCCCGCTGCTCGAAGCCCCTCCGTTGGGCTGCGTGGAGCCACCGGCGCCCGAGCCGCCGGACTCGCCGTCGCCAGTCTCGAAAGCGCCTCCGCCGCTGGGACTGCCGCCGGGGCCCGCGTTCCCGGTCGCGCCACGACCGCTGGGATCAGCCTCGCCGGCGCCTGCGCAGGCAGCCAGCAACGAAGGGAAGAGCAACGACCGAAGGACTCTCGAAGCGTTGCGGTTCATGACGTGCAGGTTCGCTCCAGCGTCGCCGTTGCGCCTGTCTCCTTCGGCCTAGGACCAGTCACTTCTGGCCAAGGCTTGCTGTCCGGAAATGACCATCAGCTGGCCGAAACTGACAAGTAGGATGAGGGGCTGAAGCGCGAGACTGGTGACGACCTTCAACGCTGAACGATCGGAACCAAGGGACAAATGACCGGATTCGCGGGTAAGCGCATCTTGATCACCGGCGCCGCAAGTGGGATCGGGCGAGCGTTGGCTCGAATTGCCGCGCGGAAGGGAGCCTCTCTGCTCATAACCGACGTGCGACCGCGCGAGCTGCAGCGGACCGCAGAGGAGCTGTTGCTGGAGGGGGCTCGAGTGCTCGACGTCCGGGCCTTCGACATCTCGGATTTCGAGGCGACGCGCGAGTTCGCCCATCGAGTCCACGAACGACACGGCAGCGTCGACATACTGGTCAACAACGCGGGCATTGCGGTGTGGGGAGCCGTCGAACACATGACCCACGCAGATTGGCGAAAGGTGATCGATGTGAATCTGATGGGGCCGATTCACCTCATCGAAGCCTTTTTACCAATGACTATCGCTGCGGGACGAGGCGGACACCTGGTCAACGTGTCCTCCGCCGCCGGGCTATTCGGCCTTCCGTGGCACGCCGCGTACTCGGCGAGCAAGTTCGGGGTTCGTGGATTGTCCGAGGTCTTGCGTTTCGACCTCGAGAAGCATGGGATTCGCGTAAGCCTAGTGTGTCCCGGAGGAGTGAACACCGGACTGGTCGACAGTGTGAAGGTCTTGGGCGCGGACGCCACTAGCGACGGGTACAAGCGTCTGCGGGAGCGCTTTCAGCGGCACGCGATCACCCCAGAGCTAGCTGCTGCGCGCATCGTCAACGGTGTAGAGAAGAACCGGTACTACGTGTACACGTCCTCGGACATTGCCGTGGGGCACTGGTTTCAGCGCAAGTTCGCCTGGCCATATGAGTTCGTCATGCGGCGTCTCAATCGCTCATTCGACGGTGCGATGGCTGAAGGGCGCGTCGCTTGATGCTCGGTGAACCACGTATCGCGCCGGGGTCTCTTCGGGAGATCGGTGTCGTGAACAAGCTCCTCACCGGTGCCATCGGGGTCGTTGTAGGCGGCCGAGCCCCGAACATCTTCACAACGCTCGCGCGACATCGCCGTCTGTTCCGCCGTTGGTTGGTCTTCGCGGGAGGCTTGATGCCCGGTGGCGCAATTCCCCGCAGAGAGACCGAACTCGTGATCCTGTACGTCGCCCGTCGCATGGGCTCCGAGTATGAGTGGAATCACCACGAACGACTCGGGAAGCGGGTCGGGGTCTCCAGCAATGAACTCGAGCAGGTGAGGTCTGGCACGATCGTCGCCGATTGCTTTTCGGCTCGCGAACAGGCGCTGCTCCTCGCCGCGTGCGAGCTACTCGATCAGGCGGATATCTCGGATGCAACCTACGCGAGGCTTCTTGAGCGCGTGAGCGACCGGGAGATCATCGAACTGTGTCTCCTGGTCGGGCACTACCAGATGCTCGCGATGACGCTCAAGGCGCTGCGTGTGGCGCCGGACTGACATTGCGAGCGAGCGAAATCGCTGCTGCGGTGTGGTGATGCAGTGAACCCGCAAGGAAACGAGCATCGTCGCTTCGTGGGATCTCACGTCGCTGCCGCCCGCTGGAGACAGTGATCCAGGGCAGTCCTTGAAAGGCGATCCACCCAGGGCAACCGGACAGTCACGGACGAACTGGGCCTCAGAGCGTAGGCGTGACCGCCGGCGAGCCGGCGGGATTCGAGCTGGGCACGCAGGTAGCTACCGCGCACGTGGGCTCGCAGCTCGAGGAGCTGTTACGAGGTCTGTGTTTGATCACACGTGGACTCCGCTTCGAGGTAACCGTCTAAGTACCGACGGGTGTTCAAGCCTTGCGGAAAAGGGCATCGTGCGGTCCGCACGATGCGGTTGAAGTCCAGGAGTTTTCAGCGAGGCGCGCGATCGGGTGGCGGGGGGATGAGGATCCCTGATCGCACCGCGGGCCTAGCTTTCTGGCGGCGTCCAGCGATGGGGAAGCAGTTGTTCGATGCGCTTCGCTGGGTGCGTCTGGACGCGGATCAACACGTCGCCCAGGTACTCGACCGGGTCGTGGCCGTATTGGTGACAGGACATGACGAGGGTCTGCACGACCGCCAGGTTGTGTCCGGCTTTCTCGTTTCCCACGAACAGCGAGTTGACGCGACTAAGAGCGATGCGGCGAAGCGCAGCCTCAGCCTTGTTGTTGTCCGGGGGAATGGACGCGAACCGCAAGAAGCAGCCAAGCTCTCGGTGGTACTTGAGGATGTAGCGGATGGCGGTTCCCATCTTGGAGCGCGGGTCGTGTCGGCCTCTCTGTCTTCGCGCCCAGCAGAGGAGGCGGGCGAAGAGTGGCCGCGACTCACGTTGCCGCGCGGCAAGATGCGCCTCGGACCCAAGCGTTCCGGCGTCGCGCACCCGGTGCTCAACCGCGTAGATCTCACCGATCAGGTCCAGCGCTTCGGCAACCTCTGGATGCTCCTGTTGCTCGAAGAGCTTGCGACGAGCGTGGGCGAGGCAGCCGGCGCGGGTGCGGCGTCCCGTTGCGGTGACCTGGTTGTAGCCAGTGTACTGATCGACGACGAGCCGCCCCTGGGAGTCGCCGAGGACTTTCGCAGGCACGTCGCCGCTGCGCGTGGTTGCGTAGCGATAGACGGTGAGGTCATTCGTCACGAAGGTCCAAACGAAGCTTCGCTTCGTCTGGCCTTGCTGGCGGATACTGGTCTCGTCGGCGTGCACATCAGGCGCGCACTTGACGAGCTGAAGTGCGCAGTCGTGGAGCGGCTTGAGTTCCTTTGCCGCGCGATGAAACAGCGCCGTGATGGTGCTGCGGGAGATGGGCAATCCGATGCTCTGGTAGGCGCTGGCCAATCGTGCGTGTGGCATCGAATCGCGGCACCGACTCGTGACGAGGTGCGCGACGAAACTCGGGGCGTACTGCGTCTTCTCTCCCATTCGATGGGGCGCTGGGGCAGTGGTGATGTGCCCGTTGTGGCAAATCAGTGTTTCCCTCAGGAAAACACGTTTGCGAAAGTGGGCCGCAACGAACTCGATGCGCACGGACGGCTTACCGGCGCCCAAACGACTCATGTCGGTGGAACCGCATGCACCACAGCAACGGGCGTGCTTGGGCGGAACCGGAATGTGCTCGGTGTCGGTCTCGAGCTTCGATGCCATTTGCTCGGCGTTTCGTTTTCGCGTCTGTTGACGCTCGCTCTCCGGCACGGAACGCTGAACGGGAGGCGGCAGCTTCGAGCTCTTGCGCCGCCGCTCGCTCTTCTTCAAGAAGCGCTGCTCGAGCTCGTCCAAGCGTTTCTTCTGAGCCTCAAGCTCGGTCGCCAGGTGCTCGGCGTAGGCCTTCCAGCCGCAGCTGTGCTCGTCGTCCGAAGGGGGTGCCACCAGCTAGTGTTGGATCACACCGCGCGCCGGATGTCGATCCCCGCGGATCACGTCGCGCAACTGATCGGAACGGCTTTGTTTTCCGCCGCTAAGGATCGGAGGGCGGCTTCTTCGGCTCCCAGGCGGGGATCCGCACCGCTCGCCCGACATCGAACCCTCCGAGCAGCATCGCCAGCTGTGTTGCGTCGAGGACGACGCGGTCGATGCCCGGCTCGACTCTCGGCCAGCGAAATCGCCCTCTCGCCAGCCTCTTGTAGTACAGAACGAACCCGCCGCGGTCCCAGAACAGGCACTTGATACGGTCTCCGCGTTTCCCCACGAATACGAACAGCGCGCCGCTGAAAGGGTCCAAGTCCAAACTCTGACGCACGAGCGCGCATAGCCCGTCGTGTCCGCGTCGCATGTCCACGGGCAGCGAGGCCAAGAAGATCTGCGTGCCCGCCGAGACCGCTAGCATGCTCGAATCGCCGCGATCAGAGCCGCTACGTACCGAACGTCAACTCCCCGCGGCAACTCGAGCCGGATGCCGTCAATGGCGATCACTAGCGGGGCTTGCGAAACCGGCTCGTGAGCAACGACTTGGAGCAATCGAGGCTCTGCTGCGCGCTCCTTGCGGATCTGCGAGCGATACCACTTGAGTGTCCCCTCGTTGACATGATGACGCCGGGCAACATCACGCACTCGCGCCCCGCTCTCGATCTCCGAAACCAACTGCTCCCAGAATCGCCGTCGCTGTGTCACCCCCGAAGCGTGGCAGCCGGCTCGGTCGCAGGGCAGACGTCCATTCCTAGACGGTTACGCTTCGAGCTAGTGCAATCGGGTACTGGTGTGCTTTCCCTTCGTGATCATCCAGAGCAGCCAAGGGCTGGGCTCAGGTCGACGCGGGACTCGGATCGCGCGCCGATATCTCGAGACCAGGATCACGCCGAGGATCAGCAACATCGGCGCCCAACCCGCAGGTCCGTACACTGCACCACGCACGCCGGGATCTTCTCCGTGGAGCAACAGAGGCAGACCCGCAGTGACCGTCAATGCACTGTTTGCCAGCGTGGTCGGGAGGACGCTCGAAGAGGCGAGGCGCAGCCAGCCCAACAGCGCTCCGAGCAGCATGCACGTGAGGATGAACGCCAGACACCTTAGCGCTGAAGTCAGCGTAAGTGTCGCGCCGTTTGCCGCGAGGAAGCACGGCGCGTACCAGAGGCCCCAGACTGCTCCGTGGAGAGCGAGTCCGCGAAGAGGGCCGAAGCGCTGCATGGTTCTGGTCAAGTAGTACCCGCGCCACGCGACTTCTTCCGCTAGCGCTTGAATCCACAGGGTGGTCAGCGCGGCGCACATACACGCGAGCACTAGCAGCGTGCCGTCCAGGGTTCCGGCCTGGGGGAGAGGAGCGACGTCCTTGGTGCCGATCAGATTGCGTTGCCCCGCGACTAGCGCGATCCCCATGGCGGTTCCAGCGAGCACGGGAGGTGCGATCGCGGCGAGTACGAAGTATGGCGAACGGGGGGTCGTCAGGACATCGTCGAGCCACCCACGATCGACAAAGCGTCGGACGATCCATACCGCGACCAGAGGCTGCCAGCCCATGGATACTCCGTAGATGATTGAAACGATGAGGAAGCGCAGCGGCTGGGGCACGTCTCGCGTCCAAACTTGACCCAAGAGCACGCACGGGATCCACGACAACGCAAACGTCAGGAGCACGAACGTCACAGGACCCCGGGCAGAGGCGATGCGTGGGTTGGGTGAGGCTAGAGACATGACTTGTCCGGCTCACTGGTACTAGTAGTCGTAGTAGTAGTGAGGCATGCGGCTGTTGGTTGGGCTGTGCGCCTGGTCCGCCGAAGCGGGGATCCATGCGCTTGCTGTTCGAATGGCGGTCAACTGGCCTCGCGCTGTTTTGGCGTACTACTCTGCGTGGGGCCGATCGCGTCCATGACTCCTCGGATAGGATCATACAGGTTGCGGTAGCCGAGTGAACGCTTGCTGCTGAGTAGCAGCGTGGCGCACGGCGCGTCGCTCGCGATCGCGAGCGCGACGCGACTGACGACCTTCCGGCGGCCACCGTCGTTCCTCAGACCGAGAACGACTAGATCAGATGTGACAGCTGCTAGCTCTATCGCGGCGATCGGGTCATCGTCGCGAACCACGTCAACCGTCGCTGAGCTTGAGGTTTGACTCGTTGCCATGCGCCGCACCCGCTGTTCCGCTGCTTCGCATTCCGCGTCGGTTGCGTCAGTCGGCAGCACCGTAATGAAGCGTACGTCTCGCTGCCCGGCACGACAAAGGCTGCCGAGTATGCGAGCTCGCAGTCGGTGCTCCTCCCCCCTTCCCCCGACAGGCACGAGGATGCGGTTCGCCGACGCCAGCTCCCAGCCATTGGGCGCGCGGAGGATCCCGACATCGCAGTCGACATCATCGATCAGCTGCTCCAGTTCAGGGCTGAGCGTGTTCTTTCCTGACGGAACTTGTCCGAGCCCTAGCAAGAGACTCTCGCACTCGTGAAACCGAGCCACTCGCCTGATTTGTGACCAAGCGTCGTCGGATACCGAGATCAGCGCGTCGGGCCTGGACCCCGAAGCGAGTGAGGTGCTGAGTGCTTCGGTCACGGCGCGTTGAGCGTCGGCCAAACGCGCCTGTGGCGTCCGTTCCGATTCGCCCGGAGCGATGACGGAGAGCAGCAACACTCTTGCAAAGTCGCTTGGCGCGAGGGCATTGGCGACCTCCACGAGTGCGCCTGCGTTGGCTGGGCTTGCGATTGGGACGACGACAAGCGGTTCCTTGCCACGCAGGCGACCCAGGGAGGGATCGAGCCCCTCCACCGCCGCGTCAGCGATCTCCGCCTGGGTCCTGAACAGCGCGAAGTACAGGATCACGCCGAATGCCAACCACATCAGGGTGATGCGGCCCGCGGCGGGTACAGCCAGCGCCTCGAACGCGCCCAGCCCCAGACAGGCGAGCCCGCCGCCGATCGGGACTAGCGGAAACCATGGCGACCGGTAAATCTTCGCGTCGGGCTCTGCTCGCTTCCTTGCGAGGTAAGCGGTCAGGTGGGTGAGCGCGAACGACAAGAGGAAGATCAGACTCGCAGCCGCCCCTGCTGCCTCGAGGTTTGGCAACACGAACAGGACGAGCAACACACCGCCCCCGGTTGCGAACACGCTCGTCGACGGCGTCTGCCGCTCAGCGTGCATGCGGGCGAGGACGCTTGGCAGCGCGTGATCGCGCGCCATGGAAAGCGCGATGCGCGAACCCGCCATGATGTTCGCGCGTAAGGCTGACAAGAACGCCAGGACCGCCACCGCGATGACCAACCAATAGCCGATAGGACCGAGGTAGTGACGCACTGCCGCAGCGACGACCGTGTCGCCGTGACGTGCGGAAAACTCTGCGAGTGACGTTCCTTCGGGCACCCCGACTGTCGCTGTGAAGAACAGCAGCGGCACGTACACCGCCAGTGAAAGCCCCACGGAAATGAACATCGCGCGCGGGATGACCCGTCTAGGGTCCTTGACCTCCCCCCCAACGGCCGCGATCACTTCGAAACCATGCAGCAGGACGAACGTCAGGCCCATCGCGTGAAGAACGCCTGGAGAGCCGCCGACCACGAAGGGCGTCAACGAGTTTAGGTATTCGCTGGGGTGGCCAAGGAGCATCACGACTGCACCCGCGATTATCAGGATGCCGAATATCGCGACCTTTGCGACGCTCAGCCAGCTTCCGCCCCCAGAAGCGTGGCGGGTAAGGTCGAGTGTGTAGTAGGCGGACGCCGCCGTGGCCAAGGATACCATCGCTGCGTGTGAGGACACCCATGCGGGCGTTGATAGGCCCAGCCCTGCGAAGGCTTCGCTCAGCATCAGCAATGCGAACGCGGCGAACCCAAGCGCATAAAGAACACACGCGACGATGTAGGCGAACCACAACACCCAACCGACCGCGAAAGCCGCGCGGATCGACAGCACCCGGTTGGCGAATACATAAGCGCCTCCGGAGCGAGGGAACGCCGTTGCCAGCTCGGCGAAGCTCATCGCCGTCAGCAGCGCGATTACGCCATTCAGTGCGATGGCGAGAATAGCCCCACCTCCCCCCGCGCTCAGGAAGGCACCGCCTGCAAGCGCGAGGATGCCGCCACCGATGATGGCGGCGACGCCGATATTCGTGGCTCCAAAGAGCCCGATGGTACGTTCTCGGTCGGGTGTGCCAGACGGCATGGCAAATAGCCTCCTGAACGCGACGAGCGTCAGACTAAATATCCACGGGGAAACCTAGGAAAATGCGCTTCGGGTCGAATCACGGCGTGCGCGATTGCGTACCCCCCTTTTGGAGCTGGGCGTGTTGACGCCCAGCTCCAGAAGGGGGGTACGCACACTGCGCAACTCGTGCGTCAGTGATTCGCCGCCACCAGCAGGGCAAGCAGCAGAAACATCGCTCCGGCGATCAACGCCGGGAGGTGCCTCTGATGCCAGGGCTCCGCTGGGGCAGGCTTGCGCTTTGGTCGATGCTTCGACATATGGCAGCCTCCATTGCGTGCGCAAAACGCGCGCAATTCACGTCAGGGTTGATCGGAGAGCTCAACCTCGAGTGACGGGAGGGCCGCGTGCCGTGAACGTGTCGAGTGCGATTGCCGGATCAAAGCCCTGCGCCGTCCGCTTCGCTCCCGTGGGACGCTCGACTCGCGGTGAATCGACAACCGCCAACTCCACAGGGCTCGTGAGTACGGGATGAAATGGCTGTCGATGGTTGACGGTACTGGGCTTGCTGACGCTGTCCCGGCACAGGAACGCCGATCGTTCGCGCTGTTGCGTTTGGTCTGCACGCGGCTCGACATGCTGCACGACGCGTACTGGGGTTGGCCAGAGCCAAGTCCACAGTACGAGGAGGAGCCAAACGTGCCGCACATTGAAGTGGTACACCGTTCCGAGCGGGTTGGCCACCCTTGATAGTTGTGCCAGAGCCAAAAGGAGTTCCGCCGAGTGCGGTGATGTGCTGTCATGTTTCCCTACGGTTTGCGCTCAACGGGAACCGATGCGCAGAAGTCACTCAGTGGGGCCATTCGGAGTGATGTTGGTGCTGCTCGCCGACGGCGCTCCTCCTGACGGTAGTGGGACCGATGGAGACAGTGCCTCGCAACGAGTCGAGGCCCGCCGGACAGGTCGTGCTCGGGAGCTGCTCGCGCACTTCTCAAGGACCGTCCATCGCGGAGGCCCCGACGGAGCGCCCTACCGAAGGCTTCCATGACGGTGAACTGAGCTTGAGGCGCGCCGTAACTCAGCCTTCCAGTGCATTATCGCTGGGAGCACCAGGATCGCTGCAAGGATGGTTGTGATTTCGCCGATCGCTGCAGCTAGACCGAAGCTCTGAACCGCTCGGTTGATGCTGGTGAGGAGCACCATGTAGCCGAGCGTCGTGGTGAGCGAGCAAAGCACGACGGCGCCGCCAGTCTCCACCAACACGCGCTGCAGGTCATTGTCGCCCATCAGTTCGCGGCGTTTCATCACGTTGATACAATAATCCGCACCGACACCAATGCCGATGGGGAGCGAGACGAAGTTCAAGAAGTTCAACTTGATGCCGAGAATCGCCATCGTGCCGATCTGATAGGCGACTCCGCAAAGCAAGGTGATCAGCGTGACCCATCCTGCCGTGCGGAATCGGAATGCGAGGAGGATGACGAGGATCGTGCCGGTCAGCGACAGCAGCACGGCTGTGGGTGCGTCTTCGCCGATGGCGATCAGCATGTCCGCGAAGATCACAGAGTCACCAGAGCCGTGGATGACGTCACCGTTAGGGAGCGCCACTTCGCGATACGAGTCTGCCCAGAGCATCAAGTAGTGCGCATCGTAAACGCTGCGGCCCTCTTTGGGTACGATGTACACGACGCGCCCGCGGGAGCCATCCGTTTCCGTGAACGGACGCGCCACCAGTTCCGGGAGGTCGGCGATGCCAATGGGCGCCAGCTTCTCGGGCATGTTCTCCTCGATGGATTTCCAGTCCTTGTCGTTCACGAAGCCCCGTTTCCGAGCACGCTCCAGCAGATTCTTCGTCTCCTTCAGAAGCCTGATCTTTTCTTGCTGTTTGTCCGGCAGCAGATTGTAGATGCTGACAACCTTCTCGAACGGTTTCTGGTCAGGGGCCGCCTCGCGGTAGCGAGTGTTCAGCTCGTCGACCAGCGGCCGGACTTGATCGAGGCGGTCGGTGACGATGGCCTTCCCGTCTTGGCCCAAGCGACCCACGATCTTGTCAACGCGCACGGACAGCAGCCCCGCCGCGGTCGGCTGCGTGCGCTCGTTGCGGACGTTTGCTAGGTCGTACTCCATCGGATCGTCGATGAAGTAGCGCAAGGACAGCACCAGGCAGGCGACGCCGAGCACCGAGCCCACCATCGCGATGCTCTTGGGAAACCTACTCGATGCCCACGCGAAGGGAACGCCATATGCTCCGCTGACCTTCGCGCGCCAAGCAGGCTCCTTGTCGGAGTACATCGGCTTGAAGCGCTCGCCGAGCACCAGGATGGCGGGCAGCACCAGGTACGTCGCGATCCAGCACAACGCCATGCCCAAGCCGGCGATGATGCCGAAGTGTTTGAAGCCGCGGAAGTCCGTTGCGGCGAGGGAACCATAAGCGATGCCTGCGGCCAGGGAGGCGGCCAGTGTCGCGCGATACGTTTCCAGGTGACCAACGAGCACGGCGTCTTCGGTCGACTTGCCCTCATCTCGGCGCGCCTCGACGTAGCGCGCCATGTAGATGATCCCGAAGTTGATGCCGTTGCCCGCGATGATTGAGGCGAGGAAGCCGGTTGCCAAGTTGAGGTAGCCAACGCTGAGGTAGGCGAAGGCGAACGACCAGAGGCAACCGATGCCGATTGTGATTCCGATCGCGATTAGTGCACGGAAACGCAGAAAGAAGAGGAAGACTACGCCGAGGATCAGTCCAACGCCCGAGCCGCCGACGTTGATCAGGTCATCGGCGATGGCCTTCTGTTGCTCAGCGCTGGTGATCAGGTTGCCGGTGAAGTGAACCTCCGTTGCGGGATCCCAGCGCTTCGGGTTTAGGTCGAGGACGAGATCTTCAATGCGCTTTCTGAGAGCGAAGGCGTCCTGGCTTCCGCTCCCGAGCGGGGTGCGGACGAGGATTGCGCCGAGCTTGCCGTTCTCACCGATGTAGTATCCATCGACGCCAGGGCTCTTTTTGTTGGCGTCGTCGACCTTGCGCTGGAAGCGCTTCTTGAGCGCCTCGGGGCTGAGATCCGGCACGTCACTGTCGTCGAAGTCGAGGGCTGTGCCAGCGGCTTTCTGAACCTCCCAATCGTAGCGCTCTTGGACGTCGCGGTGAAACTGCTGGATGTCCTCGAGGTCGGCGTAGAGAGCCTTGTGCTGCTCGAAGAATTTCCGCACAGCGCGGGTGCCGTCATCGACGCTAACCACGTACTCTTCAGGTAGCGCGCGGATCTTCGGGCTCAGAGCGTCGATGGTCCGGTTGAGCGACTCCGCGTTGGAGCCGGTGACTACGACGGTGAGAGTCGAAGCTCCAGCAAGCTTCTCGTTCACTCGTCGCATTTCGACAACGCTCGGCTTGTGATCTGGAAGGAGTTCCTTGAAGCTCGCTCTCAGGCTCAGCTTGCTGGCGAGGAATCCAGCGGGGAACAACGTAAGGAGAGCCACGAGCAGCACAGCTCCCGGGTATCTCACCTGGATCGTTGACAGCCTTCGAAGGACCCGTCCAAGGGGGTTCTGGTGGTGCATCGCGCCTACCTCCGCTTCCTTGGAGCGCGCCTGGCCCACGCGAGTTCGGGCCAGAGTTGTTCGGACGAATCGGAATCGACGGGCGCTTCGGGGGTAATCGCTCTCACGCCCTGCCAACATGGGTCTCGCCCGATAGCGTCTACGAAGCTGCCGGTTGCACCGCGTCGTTGGCTTCGGCGCACGAAGAGTGCGGGAGCGAAATCACGAGTCACTCTCGAGAGCTCCCGTATTGGATCAGAGGCGTTCGCGCATAGCGAGACCACGGCGGCGGAGACTGACGCATCGCGCATTGGTAGCTCACTCGTTGCTATGACCAGGGTCAGCAGGTTTCGAGTGCAGGCTGGAGGGACCAGGCGCGCGAGCGCTCCGTTGCTTCCCGGAAGTAGAACAGTTCGGGGGACTCCGTTTGCGTTCAGCCGGAGCTCCCTGAGCATTCTAGGAGACTGATCGAGGCCGATGACGTGCACATCGGGGCGAGCTATGGCGTAGCGATAGGCGATGCCTCCGGTGCGACAGCCAACGTCGAGTACGATGGTACCGCTTGGAACGCCTCGGGTCAGTTGTTCTAGCTTGGAGACGAGTGCGGCAAGCAAGTTGCAGTCAGCTCCCAGGGCCGCGTCGGGCCGTGCTGGAGTCATCCAGGTGCCGAAAGCGGCGACCAGATCGTGGCGCACCTCGGCCTCGGTCGCGTGCACGGGTACCAACCCGTTGCGCGGGGAGACAGGCATGTGTCCTCCGTGCGGAAATAGCTGTTCGCTTGGTCGGTTGAAATGACCAGCGCTGCGAATGGACCGATCTGGGATGACCCCTCGAGGGCACCTCCAGACGCTCCCGGATCGGGCCGAGGTGCCGCCTAGCGGTCGCACCTCGGTGCCGCTCCTCGTTTGGAGGCGAGGGCGGTGAGTCCTAGGAGGGTGACTTCGTGCGCGGAGGACCTCGCGCCGACCAAGTGCTGACGCTGACGTCAGGGGAAAAACCAACCGTGTCGGCAACGACGGTGGCGTGATCGAGACTCTGGTTCCGCTCGGAGACTAGCGTGTGCGCCGTGAACGGCAGAATCACCGGGGTGCCAGGCCCGAACAGGGCGTTGGACTTCGCTGCCCGGTCTCGGGACAGCAACACTGCGCGCTCAGGCTGCTCGCCGCACTGCAGCTGCTGCTGGTGACTTGAGTTGTACTGGATTGGCGCTGGCCAGAGCCAGGTCCAGAGCAACAACAGAAGCCACAGCGCGCGCACACACGCCTAGTACACTCAAACCAGCCTTGGAGCCAAGTGTGTCGATGTTGGGTGAGTGGCTAGCGCACACCTCCCACGTGGATTCGGCGAACGTCCTTCAGATTCGTCAGCTCACTCACCACGTGCTGGAGGCTGGTGTCTGCTGGAAGGCGCACGACGACGCGCAATTCGGTACGACGCTTCTCACCAAACCTCGTCGCGTACTCGATGTCTTCCACGAGGCCCCCAAGTTCGATCAGAGCACTCTCGACCTGCTCGACGATCTGGCCGTTTCGTGAAACGACCAGGGTGATGCGACGCTGCTGAGGCAGAGAGTCGTCCTTGTCTTCGAATCGACGGAGGACCGTTAGCGCGAGGGTTCCTAGCCCTGTGACTGCCACAGCCTCCCAGTACATCCCTCCACCACTAGCGAGCCCTATCGCGGAGACGAGCCACAGCCCGGCAGCTGTGGTGAGGCCCTGCACGGTGAGGCCGGTGCGCAAGATCGCGCCACCCGCCAGGAACCCGATGCCAGACACGACGGAGGCGGCGATGCGCGAGCCGTCGACCTCAACCACACCACCCTCGCTGAAGCCCTGGAAGTAGGCGAAATGGGCCGAGACAATCATGAACGTCGCCGAAGCCATCGCGACAATGGAGTGTGTTCTCAGTCCAACGTGCTTGCGGTGGCGATCACGTTCGTAGCCGATGACGGCGCCCAAGCCGGTGGCGAGGAGGACGCGTCCCAGCAACACGGAGTGTGGCAGCATGGCTTCTCCATTCGTTGGGGCGTAACCATTGATTACGCGCGGAATCGGTTATCATCCCCCATTCCCGCGGTAGCGCAAGTGGAATCGCCACCCCGTCGCATGCGACGTCCCTACGGGCAACTAGGGCGCTCGCGCGTCGGGCCGCAGTCACGTGCACCCATACCGACCCGCAACCTCGATGTCAGATGTCATCGCTGCGGCGAGTGACGAATTCCATGACTATAGTTCCGCGCGGTAATGGTAGAGCCTCAGCTTCCTGCTCCAATCAGCCTGTCCCAGGCGGACTCCGCTGAGTGCGTGTTTCCCCCGCCAAGCCGCCTAACGAAATACCTTCGCTACGGTTCTGAACAGCGGGCACCATGCGAAGGATCTGAGGGTGGCGGTTGCGTAGGCAAGGTGGGGGAAAAGACTATTCGCGCGGTGTCACACCGCACGGTTGCACGGGCTCCTGCTGAGCGGCCCACCGAAGTTCCCGGTACGGTGACCTGACAACATCAGCTAGTCCGCGACCGCCTGGAAAGGCGTGCTCGAGCTCACTGAAGGCTCGGTCCTGGACAGGACAGCATCTTGCTGCTAGATACACGACTAACCCGACGGATTAAGTATAGATTTATAGTAAGTACCGGAAATCAAAAGAATATGCGGCTTTACCTCGAGGTCCTCAGGTGGTTTGTTGTGCTCGTCGCTGGGATCAGCGTCGCGCCCGCCTGTCGTCACCAAGACGCGAGCCACCAGTCGTTGCTCAACGTTTCATACGACCCGACCCGTGAGCTTTACTCTGAGCTCAATCCGCTCTTCGTTGCCGACTGGAAACGCCGGACGGGGCACGACCTCACCATCAAGCAGTCCCATGGCGGCGCCGGGAAGCAGACGCGCGCGGTGATCGACGGTCTCGAGGCGGACGTGGTGACACTGGCGCTCGCGTACGACATCGACGCGATGCACGAGAAGGCCAAGCTCCTACCGGCGAACTGGCAGGCACGACTACCTCACAACAGCTCTCCGTATACGTCGACGATCGTGTTCCTCGTGCGGAAGGGGAACCCCAAGGACGTCCGCGATTGGTCGGATCTCACGCGGGACGGCGTCCAGGTCATCACGCCGAACCCGAAGACGTCTGGAGGGGCCCGCTGGAACTACCTCGCGGCGTGGGGCTTCGAGTTTCGTAGGTCGAAGGATCCTGCCAAGGCGGAGGAATTCGTACGCCGCTTGTACAAGAACGTGCCGGTGCTGGACTCCGGGGCGCGAGGCTCTACCACCACCTTCATGGAGCGTGGGATTGGAGATGTGCTGGTCACCTGGGAGAACGAGGCGCTGCTGGCGGTGAACCAGCTCGGCAAGGGCAAGTTCGAGCTGGTGGTGCCCTCCGTTAGTATCCTCACGGAACCCCCAGTGGCGGTGATCGACAAGTACGCTGAGAAGCACGGCACGACCGAGGTCGCCAAGGCGTACCTGGAGTTCCTCTACACGCCTGCGGCGCAGCGCTTGGTCGCCAAGCACTATTACCGTCCCGTCGACTCGACCGTGACCAAGGAGCACGCCGCCACCTTCCCCAAGGTCGCGATGTTCTCCATTCGGGAAGTATTTGGGGACTGGCACTCCGCCCAGAAGCAGCATTTCGCTGATGGGGGCAGCTTCGATCGGATCTACGAGCGAAAATGACCCGCGCCCCGCTACGCCGCCGGGGCGTGTTACCTGGCTTCGGTCTTTCGATGGGGTACTCCCTGGCGTACGTCACGCTGTTCGTGCTGCTTCCGGTGGGTGCGCTGGTACTCAACGCGGCGGGGATGGGCGCGCGTGAGTTCTGGTCCGTCGCCACCGCGCCACGCGCCCTGGCGGCCTACCGCCTCAGCTTTGGGCTCGCTGTTGCTGCCGCGTTGTTCAACGCGCCACTTGGCGTTCTAGTGGCCTGGGTACTAGTCAGATACGAGTTTCCAGGGAGAAAGCTCGCCGACAGCCTGGTGGATCTACCCTTTGCGCTTCCAACCGCGGTCGCGGGGATTGCGTTGACGGCGATCTACTCCCCCAATGGTTGGCTCGGGGGCCCCCTGAGCGCGCTGGGCATCAAGGCCGCCTTCTCTCCGCTGGGGATCTTCCTGGCTCTGGTGTTCATCGGCATCCCCTTCGTGGTGCGCACGGTCCAGCCGGTCCTCGAGGGGCTCGATCCGGCGCTCGAGGAGGCCGCGGGTACCCTCGGCGCAAGCCGCTGGCAGACGTTTCGTCGTGTCGTGCTGCCGCAGCTGCTCCCCGCGACGCTCACCGGGATTGCGCTCGCCTTCGCACGGGGCGTTGGCGAGTACGGCTCTGTCGTCTTCATCTCTGGTAACATGCCGTTCAAGACCGAGATTGCGCCGCTCCTGATCGTGACCCGGCTCGAGCAGTACGACTACGCTGGGGCCACTGCCATCGCGTGCGTCATGCTTGGGATCGCGTTCACCTTGTTGCTCGCCATCAATCGTCTCCAGCGCAGCAGGCTGTCCCAGTGAACGCGACCAGCACTGCGCGCCAACGCCTTCGCCCTGAAGGTGCTGCAAGGGGTCTCGTCGTCCTGGCGGTGCTCTTCTTGGTGCTGTTCCTGGCGTTGCCGCTCGGAACTGTATTCCTTGCAGCGTTCTCCGAAGGCGTGCCTCGGTTCCTCGAAGCAATTGCTGAGTCGGACACGCTCGCGGCCATCGAACTCACGTTGCTGGTGGTGGCGCTCAGCGTGCCGCTCAACGTGATCTTTGGTGTCGCGGCGGGCTGGCTCCTGTCCAAGTACGAGTTCAGGGGCAAGAGCGCTCTGCTGACTGCGATTGACCTGCCGTTCAGCGTCTCGCCAGTCATCGCGGGTTTGATGTTCGTGCTACTCTTCGGTGCTCGAGGCTGGCTGGGACCGGCGCTCGCGGCGTGGGACCTCAAGGTGATCTTCGCAGTTCCTGGCATCGTGCTCGCCACGACGTTCGTGACGTTTCCTCTCGTCGCTCGCGAGGTGTTCACGGTCATGCAGGCCCAGGGGAGTGACGAAGAAGAGGCTGCCTTAACGCTCGGAGCGAGCGGATGGCAGATCCTTTGGCGAGTGACCCTACCCAAGGTGAAGTGGGGTCTCTTATACGGCGTAATCTTGTGCAACGCCCGGGCGATGGGAGAGTTCGGCGCCGTCAGCGTCGTCTCCGGGCATATTCGCGGGGAAACGAACACGGTCCCGCTGCAGGTGGAGGTGCTGTACAACGAGTATCAGTTCGCTCCGGCGTTCGCGGTCGCCTGCCTCTTGACGTTGCTCGCCTTGGTGACGATCGCGGCGAAGCAATGGGTCGAGTGGCGATCCGCACGAAGTGATGGACGCCCCTCGACCTCGGCTCCCCGTCGAAGCGCGCCTACGAAGGAGGACTCATGGGCGTTACCGTAGAGAAGCTGACGAAGTGCTTCGGTGTTCGCGGTGAAGTGGTCGGGGTGCGAGACGTGAGCTTCGACGCCGTCGAGCAGGGCATCACTTCACTGCTCGGACCATCGGGTTCTGGTAAATCCACGCTGCTCAGGCTCATCGCCGGGCTCGAGGTCCCGAGCGTGGGGCGCGTGCTGCTCGATGGAGTGGACGTCTCTCGGGTTCCCGTACAACGCAGGGGGATCGGGTTCGTATTTCAGAGCTACGCGCTGTTTGGGCACATGAGCGTGTTCGACAATGTCGGCTTCGGCTTGAAGGTGCGCAAGGAACCACCAGCAGCAATCCGTCACCGCGTCGAGGAGCTGCTCGAGCTCGTCCAGCTCTCGGACCATGGCCATCGCTTCCCCCATCAGCTCTCCGGGGGACAGCGCCAGCGCATCGCGCTGGCGCGAGCGCTAGCTCCCAAGCCGCGCGTACTCTTGTTGGACGAGCCCTTCGGTGCTTTGGACACCCAAGTCAGGATCGAGCTACGGGAGTGGCTCCACCGCCTCCACGAACAGATGCCGGTGACGACGATCCTCGTGACCCACGACCAGGAAGAAGCCCTCGAGTTGTCGAACCGAGTGGTCCTGCTGAGGGATGGCCGGATCGAGCAGGTCGGGGCGCCACAAGAACTCTATGAGCAGCCGGCGAACGCGTTCGTCGCGTCATTCCTTGGAGGAGCGAAGGTCCTCAGGGGCAGCGTCCTCCAGGGACGCGCTCGTTTCCCTCAGGCAGCGTTGTCTGCTCCGATCGACCTTGAGGATGGCTCGGAGGTCGAGGCATTCGTTCGGCCCCACGACGTGCGCGTTCACAAGGCGCGGAGCGAGTCTCAGGACTCGCCGGTAGTCGAGCGAGTGATTCGGGTGGGGGGCTTCGTCAAACTCGCGATCGCGTTGCCCGGCGGAGACAGGCTCACGGTTCAGCTTTCGCGGCACGAGCTCAGTGACGACTTCCAGCGCGGGGATCGCGTTGATATCGACCTCCGGGAGATCAACCTCACCCCCACCACCCGATACGCCATTTAGCTAGATCGTGTAACGATGTGCTCCTGCTGGGTTGGCTGGCGAGCGCAGCGTGTAGTCGGCCAGGGTGGTGCCCTCGAGCACTCGAAGCGAGGCCTCGTACGCGTCGCGGAGTATCAAGCGAACGCCGCACGTCGCTTCGTCTCGGCACTCCACACACCGCCGGTAAGCGGTCTTGCTGAGGCACGACACGGGCGCTATGGGACCGTCGGCGATGCGGATGATCTCGGCGATGTTGATCTCCTTCGCCTCGCGGCTGAGCAGATAGCCGCCAAAGCGGCCGCGCTTCGACGTCACGAGCCCGTGCTGGCGAAGCTCCCTGAGGATCAGCTCGAGGAACTTCTGCGGGATCCCCTCACTCTCCGCGATCTGCGAAATCAACACGGGCGTCTCCGCAGGCGCGGCGGCCAGGTACGCGAGCGCCTTGATCGCATACTTGGCCTTCATCGTGATCATTCCCGGAGCTTAGTCGCTTCCCACTCACTGCCAACCCGGACTTCGAGTTGTCGCCAAGTGGCACCGCCACGGTCGTCCTGAAGCACGATCCAGAGCGTTTCCTTGGTGGGCACGCTGGGAGCGTGCCAAGAATTGGTTGTCGCCGGGTCCTCGCCGAGCGCACCGGAGGTGGCGTGCTCGAAACGGCCAGCGGTGGCGTACCAGGCCACCCGGAGCCGCTCGACGCGCTGTTCGAGAGACTGAGTCGCGACGTCGTAGTGCAAGTACGCTTCCGCTCCGGTACACCCTCGCGCTCCCCCGCTGCAGTCGGCGGGGCACCCCACGGCGTCCTCGCCGAAGGTGCACACATCGTCGCCACAACTCCCCTCTGCGGGACATTGGGCCCAGCCCACTCGAATCTCGACGAGAGCACTTGGTTCTATCTCGATCAGGTCTTCGTCGAACGGGAGCTCCCGGCCTGCGACGCGAAGCGACAGACTATGAATCCGCGGGGATTCGTTCGTCAGATAGCCGAGGTTGAAGGTCGCTGCTTGTGCCTGAGTGACGCCGACCAAGCCGCAGCGGATACGTAGCCCAAACAGGCTCAATTCGCCTTCTGTATCGAGCAGCAAGGGCGCGTAGTAGCCGCCGGTCGGGTCTGGGTCCACGGGGCGCCCGGCTGCTTCTCCGTTGCTCGTTGGAGGCCCGATTGGACCAAACTTGCTGCAGACGTCGCTGGGGACCGTGGCTACGATGCTGTTGCCGCTTCCCCACGGTTCTAGGTCGCGGCCCCGAACGCACCCCTCGTCGACAGGCCCTTGTTCCGTCAAGGATCTTCGCGCGGAGCAATAGCTCCAGTCGACCGCTCCTTCAGGCGCGACCAGCGCCTGCAACCTGACGGTCTCTCCGGGGCTGACCTCGGCGGGGGACGCGCTCACCGCGAGGACGCGCGTCTCTCTTACGATTCCTTGCGGAGCTTCATCCAGCTCTGGAACGCAGCCAAGCAACGTGGCGCTCGCCGGGGCGCAACGAACGACGAGGCGCAAGAGCCTCAGAACGTCCATTCGGCCCCCAACACCGGAAAGATCGGCAGCCCCGTGATGTAGTCGTGCTCAGCGTAGTCCGCGGAGTACACGACCTCCTCCGGGTTTCGCCGATTGGTTACGTTCTGCACGTCGAGATACACCTCCAGCTGGCTCCAGCCCAAACCGAACGTCTTCGAGAGGCGAGCGTCGAGCTGGTAAGTTGCGGGCAAGCGCGTCGAGTTGGTGGCTCCGAGCAGCGGCTCGTACTGCTGACGCCGGGCGTCGAAGTAGGCGCCGACCACTGGTGTCCTCGGCATTCCACTCGCCACACGGAACCGAAAACCCAGATCGAATCCGGCGCCCAGATCCTGATTCGCGATGGCCGTGAGCACGTGCGTCTGATCCAGATCGAAGGCTCGATAGCTGCGGCCGGCGTCATCACTCCGCTCACTGCGCAGCAGTGTGTATGCGATCCAACCCGACGTCTTGCCGCCTCGGGGTGCGACGCGCAGCAAGAGCTGTAGTCCGTGGGCGCGGCTCGTGCCCGACTGGATCAGGGCGCGTGAGACCAGAGGTGACTGACTCCCGTCACGACTGGCCAGGGAGCGCCCTCGCGTGAGAAACAGTGTCGTCTCCGCAGAGACGCGGTCGAGCGGCTCGACTGCCCAGCCGGCGAGCCACGAAGTGCCGTACGCCATCCCGAGCGTTGGCGTACCAAATACCGCGCTCCAGTCCTCGGGCGCAGGCGCCTGACTGTAGCGCCCGCCGGCGGCCTTGAACGTTACGCGTTCGCTCGCCCTGTACTCGATAGCCAGCCGAGGCTGGAGGTCGAGGTCAGACTGCTGGGCTCCGACCGGCGGAGTCGCCGCGTCCGTCGGAACGCGCCGCTCGACGCTGTGGATCTGAGGATCGAGGCGCAACCCAGGAACCAGCGTAAGAGCCCCGCCTGCGAGACTCCACTCGAGCTCGATGTAGGGCGCTGCGCTCAACGAGGTCACGCCAAACTCGTCAGCGTTCAGCTGATCGGCGGGGGCGCGGCCGAAGACATATGGGTCGCCTTCGCGGGCAGGGCTAACGGCGGACCCGCTGCGGGTCACCCGAGTTTGAACTGCCTCGAGGTCGACTCCGACGCGCGCCGTCGCCTGCGCTGACAGGGGTCGCTGTATTTCCCCGCGAAAACCCAATAGCCAGCTCCGTGTCTCGAGCAGCGTCTGGACGTCGCCTTGGCCTGCCGAGCGGCGCGCCACGTCGCGGCCCAGCCACGGCTGCAGGGTCACCAGCTCTCCGTCGGAGCCCGTCCGTACGTAGCGTACATCCACACGCTGAAAGTCGAGCGCCTTCTGATCGAAGCGGAGTCGCGCGGGATCTACGGAGCCGCGCGAGCGACTCTGGGAATCGCTCGAGAGCATCCCGCCGAACTCCAGGGACTCGCTGGCGCTCAGGCCGTGGCGCACCCGGAGAGCGCCGTCGTGGTAGGAAGGGATGGTGAAGTACTCGTCGTTCCTGGCGGAAACAACCTGATTCATCAGCGCGCGGAGATGCGAGCGTCGTCCCGCGATCTGGAACGTCGTGTCGTCGGCGAGCGGACCCGTCAGGGCGAGCGATGCATCGAGCACGTCGGCCTGCACGGCACCGTGCCAGTCCGAGGTCGGTCGCTCGAGCTCCACGCGTACGAGGCCGCCGAGCCCGCGACCATGAGGCGCACCGTATGCCCCAGGCACCAGCTCCACCGAGCGGACCAGCCTGCTATGCAGCACCGATCGTAGACCACCAAAGTGGTAGAGCGCGGGCAAGCGAACGGCGTCGACGTACACTCGCGTGTCTCCAGGGGCAGCGCCCCAGACGACGACTTCCCCCGAACCAGTAGCCGCCTTCCCGACCCCCGGTAGGTTCTGGATCACCTTCAGCACGTCGCCCTGGGTGCCCGCTGCTCGTCGTGCCTCCCCGCTGTCGACTTTCGTGGACACCGCGTCACGTCGCAGCTTGGGCGCCCGGATCTCGAGCACCAGATCCTCCTGCTCCTCGTCGTCAGGCGGTTCGTCTTCGAGCCGGTAGCGAACGTCCAGCCGTTGCCCTGAGACAATGTTCTCGAGGGTGTCCAGCCGAGCCCCTGAAGGCGTGGATATGCTGAGACGGCGCTCACCAGGCTCCACCTCGCGGAACTCGAAGCGCCCGTCGTCAGCTGTCTTCACCGGCTCCGCGTCGTCCAGCGACACCAGAGCTCCGGCGACTGGCTCTCCCGTCGCGCCGTCGATCACCACTCCGCCCAGCGCACCGGCGACGGGGCTCGGGCGCAAGAACACGTACTGGTAGCGGATGCGTACGCTGACCGGATGGCCGTCGACCTCCGCCGGACTGAACACGAAGCGCTGCGCCGCGTCCACCGCCGCCGAGTCGAAGGGCTCCCCCGCAGAGCCAGTGACCGTCGCTCGACTGACTCTCCCGGCTGTGTCCAGCGTGAGCTCCAGCTCGACCTGTATATTTGCCTTGGGGAAACTAGCTCCAGCGGGCAGCTTCGCCTCCACGAAGGTCTCCAGGCGGGGCGCCGTCACGCTCGGAGTTGCCGCGGGTTGTCCACGCAGGGTCGGCGCCAGCAGAACCGCAAGTAATAGGGCTCGCGCGAGGAGCCACGCGCGCAGGGCCTTCCTCATGGCGTCGAGAAGCGCATGGTTACCGTGAAGCTCGCGCTGATTGCCTTCCCGCAGCGAGTCGCAGGAGTGAACCGGGCGCGCCGCGCCGCGCTGATCGCGGCCTGATCGAGCCCGTAGCCCAGGCCCTGGAGCAGAGAGACCGACGAGACCGCGCCGCTCTCACTGACCTGAAGGCTCAGGCGTATCCTCCCGGATATTCTCGCGGCGGACGCCTGAGGCGTGTAGCTCGGCTGCTGAAGTGACACGACTCGCGGACGCGTGGGCGCCTCGGCGCAAGGCGGCGGCTGCACGTCGACGGGTCGCCGGACAGCTTGCGCCGACGATGGCCTGCCGCTCCCAGCGCTGGCTGGACCGGTGCCAGTAGGAGCAGGCGCGTTCGAGAGCTGCACTCCGAGGTCGAGGGGCGCAGGAGGATCCCCTGAACCTGACGCGGGAGTCGCAGGGGTAGCGGCTGGAGCCGGATGACTTGCCCGTGGCGTCGCTGGGCGAGCACTCCGAGGCGCTGGAGCTGGCGACGTCGCAGCAGGTTCTGGCGGTGGAGCTGCCTCGGGCTCGGGAGGTGTCGGCGGGCTGCTATATTCGATCGGGGTCGGCTCGCGTGCGACGGCGACGGCCACTGGCGTTCCCCCCAGTGCCCAGCCGATCGTCGCATGAGCCAAGAGACTCCCGCTCAACAGTCCAGCGTACAGAGCTCTCGACATCGGCTCACTCGTTCGCTGGCGCGACGCTGATCGCGAACTTGGTAACGCCGCTGAGCTTCGCCCGGTCGATCACCTCCACCACGCGCCCGTGATGGACCTTGCGATCTGCGGCGACGTTCAGGCTCAGTGACCCGTCCCGATTATTTTTCCTCACGGATTCAGCGAACTCGTCCAGTGAGCAGGGTCGATCATTCAGCTTCAGGTCTCCGCTCTCCCCGATCAAGACCTGATAGCTCCTGGCGGTCGTGGGCCCGCCGCTCTTTGCCTTGGGGAGCTCCACCTTGAGGCTCTGGCTCACGATGTAGGTGGAGGAGACCATCATGATGATCAGCAGCACCAGGACGACATCGACCAGCGGAGTCACGTTGATCCCCACGATGCCCCCGCGGCGACCGCGGCTCGAGAGTGTTCCGGCCATGTCAGACCTCGACGCGGCCGGGCTGTGAGATGCTGATCGGCTCCAGCTCTGGCTCTGGCTCGATCTGGGTTGGGGGAGAGGAGCGCCGTGGGTGCGAACGCACGCCACCAGCAAGCGAACGAGCGCCTGGGCGTCTGCCTCGATCTCACCGATCTTCTGCTGCAGCACGTTGTATGCGACCACCGCAGGCAGCGCGACGAAGAGCCCGACCCCAGTAGCCACCAGCGCTTCCGCGATCGCTGACATGACTCCACCCATGGCCCCGCCAGCCGCTCCTTCTGTCCCCAGCGCGTGGAACGCGATGATCACCCCGAGCACGGTGCCGAACAGGCCGATGAACGGGGCGTTGTTTCCGAGCGTCCCGAGGAAATTCAGTCCGAGCTCGAGGCGCTTGCGCTGTCGACTCAGCTCGACCTCGGCGACCTCCTGCATCGCTTCAGGGCCCCCGTGAGCCCACGTTAGTGCGAGTTCGCCGACGCGGGCGGGCACGCCTGGGCTGTGGCGGAGGATGCGCTTCGCACCGGCGAAATCGCCATCATCCAGCGCTCCCAGCAAGCGACTCTTCAGTTGTTCGAGGTTCCCGCGATGTCGGCGAAAGAAGAGCGCTCGCTCGGCCATCGTCGTGAGCGACACCACCGACAACAGGAGGAGCAGGTAGAGCACCCACTCGCTCCCAAGAAGCGCAACTCTCAATAGACGTTCGATCAACATGACTGCTCCGACTAGCGAATGCGAAACTCGGCTACAAAGGTAGTGGTTCGTCCTTGGGTGAGCGGGATCACGCCCGACGCCACCCGACGCGTGTCCACGCTGTACTGTCCTGAGCCGAGGTTGGAGGCGGTCCTCAGCTTGAGCTGATACCGCCCGGAAACATCTGAGCAAGGTTCGAAGGCGACGACGAACACCTGATAGAGCCCGCTCGTGGGCTTGTCCTCGAACACGATGCTCTCGAGGCCGGCCTCTCCGGTACATCCAATGCCGTCGTCCAGCTTCAGCTCGCCGCCAGCGTCGGTGTGGTGCCGATCGACGATCGCCCCGGTCGGAGTGACCACCCTCAGGTCGAGATCGGCTGAACCCTGCCACTCGAGGACGACCACCAGAGCTGGTGGCTTCGAGCCTGGATCGCACGCGTTGAGGTTGTCCGGGATCCGGTCCGCGACGCACACCTCCGCCTCGGCTTGGCCTCCGGCCTGCCCGGACTCATCGAGCGCGACGACACGAAGGCTACGGATCCCAGGCTCCGCATCCGCCGCCAGGCCGAACTCGAAATCCCAGGTCAACGAGTCCGGAGCGGCGGGATCAGCGCCGGCGACCGGTCTCACCCAGTAGCCTGACCCGCCATCCAGGGCGAGAGCCACGGAGTAGGCATCACGACTGGCCAGGCCTGTCAGGCGATGTCCCGACGTGCCTTGTACGAATACCCGTCGCTCGAGAGAGAGAGAGGAGACCCGCGGGGAGCTATCTGAATTGATTCCGCCAGGCAACGCTCCACGCTGGAACTGAGCAGCGTCCACCCTCAACGAATCATCCAACCCGGCCGACAGCTCCACGTCGGAGCAGCCGAAGCTCGAGCAAACGGCGATGGCGCATAGTCCGAGGCGCCTCATGAGCCCACCTGGAGCCTGAGTGTGAACTGATCGTTCGCCGCGTCCGTCGGAACACCACGCGCATCGCGAGCCGACGAGTCACGCACCCAGTCGTACTGTGCGGACAGTCGCACGTTCGTCCATGGCTGGATCGCGAGGACCGGTGACAGCACCCACACACGCTGATCGTGAGGGAGGAGCTGACCGCGTCGCGACTCGATCAGGTCGGCGTTGGGATCGTAGAAGGCGAGCCGAACGCCGACGGCACCATAGCCCATCAGCCGATGCTCCAGACTGGTAGCGAACGCCAGCTCCCGCGCGTCGACTCCGTCGATCACGGGATCCGCGACTGCGTAGCCACGGTCGAAGTTCGACGCCACCAAGAGCTCGGCGTTCGCCGAGGACTCGCCGAGCTGAGTCCGCAAGTGGAGGCCGAGGTCCAGGCCGAAGCACCACCGATCGAAGTTGCGCGAAGGAGTCGCCGTCCGACCCGGAACGCCGATGACCTCGGTCGGCTGTACGAGCCCGTCTCGGTTGTCATCGATCCACTGAATCGAGTCCTTCACTTCATCCGTCCCCGCATGGAAGCCTTCACCTACCGCGAAGGAGACGCCGCCCGTGGCGCGCATGCGTGAGCTCATTCCCCTCGAGTCGATACCGACCCTTCCGAGCAGATCCTTGTGGGCGTTCCTCTCGGCCCACTCGTCGGCGCTATCGGTGCCGTTCACGAGGGACACCGCCAAGCGGAAAGGTCCGTAGCTGAAGCTACCTCGAGCTCCGACGTCTGATTCGCGCGGAAACAGCGCGAGGGAGCCAAGGGAGCGCTCCAAGAGCAGGCGCTCCCTGGTGGACTCGGCGAGCTCCCAGCCAACGGGCAGATCGCTAACCCCGAGAGACAGCGCTAGGAGCGGAGGTTCGTGGCTCGGATCGGATTCCGAACGGTAGAGGAGCGTAGCCTCAGCGGTGCGAACTCGCACCGACTGTTCAGTCGATGCGTCGAGCTCCAGTGCTGCGGCGGCATACTCCCAGCCGTAGCTCAGGTTGACGCGACCACGCCGTACGGAGAATCGATCTTGGTTGGCGGGCCGGGACCTCGCGAGCAGCTGGTCCTCCGAGAGTTGGTTCCAGGCTGCCTGAGCTTGCACGAAACCAGCCGCCTGCAGGCCTTCCGGATAGCGCTCGGAGTAGGCGTCCCTTGCGGTCCATGGATCGTCTACTGTTGACGGTTCGGGGAGAACGGGTTCCGCGCGACACACCGAAGGAGTCACTACGGAACCCATTCCCAGGAGCAAGAGGGCACGTCGCATGGTCTGCTCTGAGTTCCCGCGCGGATATGCTACGCGGGAATCTTCACCTACTGCAGTGGCTCCCCGATGGCAGGGAGCGGCTGGTCCTTGTCGTAAAATGGGAGCCGCGCTTCATTGTCGAAGGGGAAGCAGGTACCGTCATTGCAGCGATTCGCGAAGTGCTCTGGGAGCTTCGGCTCGCAGGTGTCGAAGCTGGGATAGCAGTCACCCGTCAGCACATCACAGGCAGGGAGGTTGCTCGTCCCTCCGCTTCCAGCTGTCCCGCCTGTGCCTCCGCCGGCGGTACCACCGCCGCCAGCAGTGCCCCCTACGCCGGCGCTGCCGCCGGACGAAGCGGCTCCAGTCCCTCCAGCACCTCCCGTCAGAATTGGTGTCTCACTTGGTTCGTCGTTTCCGCCACTGCAAGCGCACAGCGCTGCGAACGCGAGAAACCAAGAAGTTCGTTTGGCTCGAATCATGCTCATTGCTCCAATCCCCTCAGTAGGCCTCGCAGTAGCCAAAGCGGCAGGACGGGGTATCACCACCGCACTCCCCGTCGGACGTGCACCCGGTGCACGTCGTGCTCCCAGTGGCGACCTGCTCGAAGTAGCAACCGCACGGTTGCGGCGGCGCGAAGGAGCGGATGGCACCGGTCACGCCTTCACGCGTGACTCGCATCGCGCACGCTGGAACGTCTCCGGACTCGATCACGAGGCGAGTTACATCGACCCCTTGCGGTGGATTTTCGCTACCCGTGAACCACCCGATCAGGGCGGCGACCGTCGGGTTCAGCGGATTCCCACTCGAGTCCACTCGAGAGAAGAAGTGCCCGGGCGTCCACAGGAAATACTGGCCAAACCTGACGTTCAGCTTGTCGAGCCTCGTGGGGCTCGAGTCCGGAAGGTAACCGCAGCTCTGATCGTAGTGCTGGTAGGCCAGCGTCTTCACCAGCGCGGCTCCTTGATCCGCCGCCGATCCGGAGACGACCCCAAGTGGCTTCTCCGGATCGACCGCTCCCGCCTGCGCCACCGCCTGCACGATCTCCTGGTTCGTGTTGCGAACCGTTGTTTCTCCGCCTGGAAACCCGGTAGCAGGGACTCCGACGACGTCGGCGATGAATAGGTGAACGAACGAGCTCGTCTTGCGGTGAAAGATGGAGAAGTCGTCGGTCCAGGGCGACGCCTGCGCCTCCGTCCCGAAGCCGAACACGAAGTACAACGCCTCCGCGCTCACCGCCGTCTGACTCGAGTCCTTGTCCGTGATCACGTTGATGGTCTGGACAGGCCCTGGAAAGTCACGGACATCGGTTGGCAGTGCGCCCCCTTGACAGAAGTCTGCGGTGTTGCCCATGTGGGCAAAGTCCGCGGGCTGCCCAGCGAGCGGCGCATCGCAGGTCAGCTGCTGTCCTGACGCGTCCCAGTACTTGAAGGTCCCCGTGATCCGATTGTCGGCGAACTGCGCGAAGCCGTTGCACGCTCCAGGATCCGAAAACAGGATGGTCACCGGCTCAGCGGCGCCAGCCAGCGCCGTCGCGACCTTTGCAAGGGTGGCTGTGATCGCGCTCCCTCCTGCACCGTAGATCGGGTTCGGGAGGTTGAGATCCGCACAGGGGGCGGCGCTCGCCGAGCGACAGTAGAGCCACGTCGTTGCCAGAGCTGCCGCGTGAACGCCGAAGGTCGCTAAGTGTCTCTTCCGAATAACCTGCATGGGATCTCCGCTTGGTTGCCGTTTCGTGCTCCTCTCGGGACTCGAACCCGACCCGCATGGTTTTGCAGACCGCGTCACCGCCTGGTGCGAGGAGCTCTCCTTAATCTCTAGTAATCCGATCGGGTTAATGGAACATACGCGGTGGTTACGCAAGGAGAATTTTGAAGAGTTTCCCGAGTATTGTTTACTAAACTAGTGTAGAATTAATGGGCGGAGTAGTCCTTGCCGTGTCTCCGCGTGGTAATGGAACTCCGCTCGCCATCGTGGGACTCTCGACGCTTTTCATTGCTCTTTGCGACGGGCTCCCTGGTTTGGTGGGCTCGAACTCTCGGTTCAAGTCATCGAGGTGAAGCGCCCAGAGTCGTTGGGGCAGGCCGTCTCGTTTGCGGCCGGTGCGAATCCGGCGTGGAGCCCGGGAGGTGAAGGGGTGCTCTGGGACGGGTCGATCCTCAGGGGACGCCGGTCGCAACCCTGCATGACAATCCTGTGGAATTTCTCGGATCTACCGCTTGGGGGTTGCGACCGACTTGTGGTGGGCGGTGGAGCATCAGATACTCGGACGTGTACGTTGCCTCTTATGTGGTTCCGGCGGTCTACTCTGGCCGTTTGGTTCGGCGGATCCCTGCGGAACAGGGTGACGCGTGGGCCATGTTCCGCACCGTGGTTGGCAGGAGCGAATACTACCTGCGGGTCCCGTTTAGGGGCGCGCCGGGTGCCGGACACCTCACAGCGCGCAAGTGGCTCAACGGACGGCTTGCGCAGCGATTCGGACTCCCCGTTCGTCCGCTTGTCCCAATTCGTGTGAGCGTTCGCGAACTGACGCTGCTCGGGGCGGGGGGCGACCTAGAGCTAAACGACGCCGGGATTTTCCTTGCGGTCACGACCAAGGTTCAACGAGCTGGTCAGCCACGCGTCCAGATCCCACCGATTCGCGTTGCTCTCGCATGGCTCTGGGAGAGCGCCACCAGACCGTTCCAAATTGCCGCCGCCGCAGGGCAAGACGCGACCTTGTTCCGCGCGAGGGACGACGTTGACGATCCATACGAGCTGGCAGACTTGAGTGGGAGCAGCCGGCTCTGGGAGCGCGCGCTCAACGGTACACCGGACAGCGAACAGGCGGAACGTCGGCAGGTTGGTCCACCCGCGGGTCTCGACTCGCGGGTTGTCGATGAAGCCGGTGATCGCGCACGCGGGGCGTTCGTCGAACGAGAGTGGGGACGCATCACGGCCGGCGTCGAGTTGTTGCTCCCTTCAGTGAACCACGTGGTTTCCCAGAGACTTAGGTCACTCATGCGTGGCGGCTTCGAGCGCGGCTTCGCCGATCTTCGAGCGGCAAGCACCCTAGACGCACACTCTTGACATGCGGCGCCTCCTGCGGCATCAGAGACTGAACCTGATGTCCCTTCAGCGAGGATTCCGCGCGGATTCGAGTACTCAGCCGCAAATGGTCGTGTTCCCCGGGCGCCGCCTCGTGCGGCGCCGGGAGGAGAGTTCCGGTGCCGTTTCCTTCGATGTGTCGATTATGGGACGTCCATACGTATTCAACGTGCCTCGGCGGAACACCCCGGGTGCCGAGAGCCTGTGTGTCCGAGAGTGGTTGTTCTCGAGGCTCGCTCGTGAGATGGGGCTTCCCGTCCTCACGACGCTCGCCGTTGAGGTCGAGGCTCGCGAGTTGAGTCTACGCACAGCGTCCGGGGAGTTGCATCTACCGGGAAGGGCTGTGTTTCCTGGCACACGCCAGTTCGGAACGCGGACGCCCCAAGGCTCCCATCCGGTCTCGTGGCAATGCGTCGAGCCAATCCATCGTGTCCTGTTGTGGCTCTGGGTGTGTGCTACCAGCGTGAGCGATGCGAGTGGGCGTCTCGCTTCGATGCAGGGGCCCGGTGCCTTCCTCCCAACTGAGGAGGCGGACGATGAGTTTGGCCACGGATACGTGATGCTTGATTGCGCGGGAGCGTCAGACCTTTGGGAGCAGAGCCTCCAAGGTGTCTTCCGCAAGTGCCCGAGTGCATGGGCGGCGTTCCGGACGCTCTCATCTGCCAGGCAGGAGAAATTGCGATGGCCTGCTTCGAGGACCGATCTTGGGGGCGCATATCCAACGGCATCGACCTGTTCCTACCGCTGGCGCATTCGGCAGTCCCAACCAGGCTTCGGCGACTCATGCCGTCCAGAGTGGAGTCAGGTCTCAAACGCTTGGCGTCCGGATGAGGAGCAACAATTCCGTGCGGAGTTAAACCGCCCCACACTAACCTTTGTTTGACGTGCTCGCTCCGGTCGTTACGAGGCTTGGGCTTGCAGGCTGCTCCTTCAGGCTCCTCGCGGGTTTCAGACACTAGGCGTTCGACGCCCCCAAAGAAGCGAAAGGAGGAACGAGCACGGCCGCTCTCGCTTGGACCGCCCGGAGGATTGCCGAGGGGAAGCTACGTTTGGCTCATCTCCGGCGTGAGACGCGGGTGCTTCGTCGCAGCCAGGATGTCGCGGCGCGTGATGATACCGATGGGTCGTCGCACGGGACCGTTGCTCACCACCACGATGCGACCTACGCCGCTGCGGCGCATGTGATCCACCGCCTCTCGCGCCGTGTGGTCGGCATACGCGGCGACGGCGACGCTCGAAACGATCTCGTGAACGCTTCGTGCGCCATCCTGACTCAACAGGTCGGAGCGGTCGATCACCCCTACGAGCTCCGCGTTGCGAGTGACTGGATAGACTTGATACGGTGTTTCCTCAGCGATCGTTCGCGCGTCTGCGACGGTGATGTCCGCGTCGATGGTGACCAGTTGCCGTGTGGCGATATCACCCACGTGGAGCAGCTCTAGATCGTCGACGCCGTACTGAGACCCTACGCGCACGCCTCGACGGGCCAGCTTTTCCGTCATGATCGTGTTTCGCATCAGCAGCCCGGAGACGAAGTAGGCGCTCGTGCATGCACCAAGGAGCGGAAGCAGTCCGATGGGCTGACGCGTACACTCGAAGGCGAAGACGACGGACGCGAGAAGCGCCCTGGAAGCGCCAGCGAACATCGCCGCCATACCAACCAGGGCACCGATACGCGGGTCGATGTGGTGCCCCGGGAGCAGATCCGCCACCAGTCGAGTCGCGAGCGCGCCCAAAGCGCCGCCTATCGTGAAGAGCGGCGCCAACGTGCCGCCCGACGTTCCGCTGCCCAGCGAGATCACCCAGGATGCGAGCTTGGCCACGCACAACGTGAGCAATACACTCCCCAGTAGGTCACCCCGCAGCGTCTCCTCGATGTTGACGTAGCCGACACCCAAGGTGCGGGGAGCGAAGTAGCCAATGATACCGACGGCGATGCCTCCGATGGCGGGCCACCAGGGCCAAGCGATCGGTAGTCGTTCGAAGCCGTCCTCGATGGCGTAGAGCAATCGCGTGACCGCGACTGAACAGAGCCCGACGAACCCACCAAGCACTGCGTAGGTCGCGAGCGCAACGGCTCCTGGCTCCTCGATGCTCTCCATGGCGAAGATGGGGCTTGAGCCGATGAACGCGAACCGCACCCCCGTAGCGACGCACGCGGCGAGCACTACGGGCACGAGCGAACGGGAGCGATACTCGAAGAGCAGGAGCTCTATCGCGAGCAAGACCGCAGACACTGGGCTACCGAACGTCGCTGCCATTCCCGCAGCAGCGCCAGCGGCCAGAAGCGTCTTGCGCTCATGGGAGGTCACGGGAATCAGTTGCCCCAGCGTGGAGCCGAGGGCGCCGCCCGTGGCGATGATTGGGCCCTCCGCACCAAACGGGCCACCGGTGCCGATGGCGATCGCCGCCGAAATCGGCTTGAGCAGCGTCATCCGCTTGGGGATTCTCGCGTCGTTGAGCAAGATTTGCTCCATTGCCTCGGGGATCCCATGGCCACGGATCGCGCGGGAACCAAAGCGAGCCATCGCGCCGACGATCAAGCCGCCCACCACGGGGATAGCTATCACCCAGAGCCCCAAGAGGTTCGTCGACGGATCCGCGTCCAGCGAACTCAGCCTCTGGTGAAACGCGAGGTTCGTGATCAGCGCGATCAGCCTCGTGAGCAGCTGCGCGCCGAGTGCCGCCGCGACGGCCACCAGCATGGCGAGCCCGGCGATGAACCCGACGCGCCGGTCAAGCGCCGGAAACCGTTCCGGCAGTCGCAGGGGCCCGAGCGGACCGTCCAGTGAGGGTGCTGGAGGGATCCCACGTCGCGAGCGGATGTCACTCATCGCCGCGGTCGTCTTCAAGGAACATTCGGGGGACGAGGTCGTCGGCGCCGACGGTTCGGACCAACAGCTCGAGCGACTGGGCGATCTGGCGGCGCTTGCTCAAGGACAACTGCGCCAGACCTTCGGCCATTCGGACTTGGGGTAGGTCCTTCGCGCGGGCCACTGCTCGCTTTCCTGTCGTGGTCAGTCGCAGTGACACTCGGCGCTTGTCGGCGGCGCTGGTCGCCCGCTCGACGAGGCCGCGCTTCACCAGCTTGCTCACGACGACAGAGACGGAGCTCGGATCGGTCATCGTCCGTTCCGCGAGCTCTCGGATGGAAGTGCTCACCTCCTGGCGGAGCTGGACCAACACGAACAGTTGGGCGGTGCTCAGCTTGGAGTTCCTGGAGCCGTTCTCCAACCGAAGGAACCGAACCAGCCTTCGGAGCGAGGTCAGGATTCTCGCGGTTTCCCGGTTTGTTTTTCCAGAAGCATGGGATCCCATGGAATTGGGCGCCGTCTACCTCTATCCTAGAGGAAGTCAAGGAGTCAGCGACTCGCAGGGCGTCGGAACAAAGGACGCCCTGCGGCAATCGGTCCGCTTGCTCGATCCGTATTGTTACCTTAGGGAACTGATGCTCGCCGTGCGCCGGGGTTGAAGATGTCAGCAGAAGAATCCATCACCGTTCACTCACTGGAACTTCAAGCGGCGGAGCTCCGCGGAGAGCGAGCGTTCAAGCAGGAAGGGCGCGCGGCCCGCACGCTGGTGCGCGCACCGGACCTACGGGTCCTGCTCGTGGTGCTGAGACAAGGCGTGCGAATCGCCGAGCACCGGGTCGAAGGATCCGCGGTCGTGCATGTCGTGTCCGGCGTCGTTCAGCTGCGCTGGGCCTCGGGAAGCGCCACCCTGGAGCGGGGAGAGTGGGCGACACTGGCTGCATCGCTGAAGCACGACGCCGTCGCCGTCGTCGACAGCGAGCTGCTCCTCACGTTCTCGTGGGGTGGGGGAGAGGGGCACCGCGCTTGAAGACTCGAGCGCTGATCAGACCGACGGATCTGCTGCGCTGCGAGCACGCGACAATCCTCACCACCCTCGAGAAGCTGGAGACACTCGCTGCGGACGCTTCTCGACGAACGCAGCTCCGTGACGACCGGGCGTGGGGCGTGACGAGCTTCTTGGTGAGCTACCTGCAGAACTTCCACCTCGAGAAGGAAGACCACCTGTTGTTTCCGGCGCTGCGGGACGCGGGGATGCCCGCTGACGATGGTCCGCTACAGGGGCTGAAGCAGGAGCACGAGGCCGCCCGCGTTCTCCTCCGCGAGATGGTGGACGAAGTCGGCAAGGGACTGAACGACCCATCCGCGTTCGCGCGCGCGTCCCATTCGTTGATCGATCTGATGCGGGCTCACATCCGCAAGGAAAACGGCGCGCTCTTCGTCGCCGCGGAGGACTTGTTGGACGAGGGCGCGAAGCTCGAACTCCTTCAGGCGTTTCGTGCTCGGGGTACGCATGGACCGTTCGTTGAATAGAGAGGAATCATGGGACTACACATCGGAAGCATCGCACCAGATTTCGAGCAGGATTCCACCGAGGGTAAGATCAAGCTCCACGAGTACATCGCTGACCAATGGTTGGTCCTCTTCTCACACCCTAAGGACTACACTCCCGTCTGTACGACCGAGCTCGGAAGAGCCGCCCAGCTGAGGGCGGCGTTCCTCGAGCGGAACTGCAAGATGCTGGCAGTGAGCGTGGACTCGGTCGACGACCACCGAGGCTGGGTCGGCGACATAGAAGACACACAGAACGTCGATATGAACTTCCCGATCCTGGCGGATCCCGACAGGAAAGTGGCGAAGCTATATGACATGATTCATCCGGAAGCGAATGACACGCTGACGGTCCGCTCCGTGTTCATCATCGACGACCAGAAGAAGATCCGCGCGACCATCACGTACCCTGCCAGCACAGGTCGGAATTTTGCGGAGATCCTGCGGGTCATCGACTCGCTGCAGTTGACGGATC